>JAOUDU010000593.1 GCA_029859085.1 Gammaproteobacteria bacterium
CATATAGCGCAGGTAGAGCCAGTGCAGCGGCACCAGCGCCAGCAACACGAGGCTGAGCTGCCAGCTCAGCAGCAGCATGAAAGCCAGGGTTCCCACCAGCCCGAGCAGCGCGCTGACCGCGGCAAAAAGGCTGTCAACCGCGAAGCGCTGGATCTCCGCCACGTCGCCATCCAGCCGCGTCAGGATGTCGCCACCGCGGTTGCGCGTGTAAAACGCCGGCGACAGGGTCTGCAGGTGGCGGTACACGGACTCGCGCAGGTCGAACAGGATATGGCCGGACAGGCGGGTATAGAAATAGCGGTTGGCGCCCGACAGCAGCGTCGCCACCAGGCCGACGCAGAATATCAGCCCCACCAGCAGCAGCACTGTGTCGAAGCGGCGCGCCACCAGGCCGTCATCGATAAGCAACTTGGTCAGGTAGGGCTGCACCAGCACCAGCAGCGAGGTGGTCACCGACAGTGCCAGCAGCGCCAGCAGGGCGCCGCCGCGGGGCCGGACGAAGCCGAACAGCCAGCGCATCGCCTCGCGATCGACAGCGCGGGGCGCGGCGAAAGGTACGGCGCTGCTGGTCACGCGGGGTTAGAGCGCGCGGCTGAAGACCCGGGAGTTGGCCAGTGACATATCCCCGCCCGTCAATTGAATATTGGCGAGCTTCTCCAGGGTATCGGCGTTGTACACCGCGATGTCATTGAACGTGCCGGCCAGGTAGACCTCGCTGCCATCGGTGGAGAAATTGATGCAGTAATAACTGTGGTCCAGGTCCACCGACTTCACTTCTTTGCGGGCCGCGACATCAAACTTCTTGAGCTGGGTCAGCACCCCGTAGAACTGGTTGGGATCGGAGGGCCGCGCCATACCGGAAAAAAGCACCACCTCAAGCGGGCCGAATACCTTCGACTCCACGGCCCCGGTAGCCAGGTCCACCCGCTCGAACCCCCACACCCAGTCGGCGGTCGCCAGGTCCTGGGTGGCGTCCTTGTAACGGGCGGCGGAGTACATCCGCACCATCTCGTTGTTGATGTCGCCCAACGGCCACACCGTGAGGGAGTCCCGCTGGCTCTCCATCGGGTCATTGAGGCTCTGGCTTTTCAGGGCCACCGTGGTGGCGCCGGTCTGCATGTTCATCGCATAAATATCGCGCCCGCCCATATAGAGGGTACCGTCCTTGCCCACCGCCATGATGGTGATCTGGCGCGGCGCCGGGAAGGTGCGCACGGGCTTGGCATCCAGCCCCGCGGAGGTATCGAATACCGCGATGCGCGCATCCTGCACCTCGTAGCGATCGATCAGCAGGCGGGTCGGGTTCTGGTGGGTATACACCTCCTTGCCGTCCGGACTCACCGCGATGGAGCTGATGGACTTGACCCGCTCGTCGCCCTGGGACTGGCGCGCGGAGAAGCGGATCTCGCAGGTATCCACGTCGACCCCGTAAATATTCTCGAAGCGGTTGGTCAGCACGTAGGCAGTGCGGTTGTCGGGGGACATGGCCACGGTACCCGGGCCGAAATCGCCGGGCAGGTCGCAGGTGTTCGCCACCTTGCGCTGTTTCAGGTCGACCAGGTTCAGTTTGTTGGGGCGGTTCATCACCACCAGGAAATCGCCGGGCGCAGCAGCGGCTTCCGCGGCCTGGTCGCCCTTCTCGGCGCAACCTGCCAGCGGCACTGCTGCCAGCACCGCCAATGCCGCTACCCGGGCCACCCTTGCAGCCCTGTCATATAAGCTGTTGTCTCTGCACATGATCAGTTCGCCTCAGGAATCGTCTTCGGGAAATACGGCGTCAAGCTTGCGCCAGTCCTTGCCAGCCGATGGCGCCTCGCCGGCCCAGTCAGGGTAGGTCACCATCACATCGGGGACCTGGGCAGGCCACCAGCAGGGATCGGCACAGCCATAGAGGTCGGCCTCCATCGGCTGGCACAGGCCGGCGACACCGCCGAACATATCGACTTCCCACCCGGGATCTGTGGTGGCGGTGCAGCCCGCGACGGTTTGCATCGCTACGACCTCGTCGACCTCGCCCTGGCGGGATGCCTGGTCGATCAGGTGGGCTTTCTCATTCAATGGTTTCAGGTGCTTCATCAGCTTACCCTCCGGGTGGAGATATGATCATCAAAGAAACGCGGGTTACCCCGGCTTATGCGGGTGTAGGCCTCGATCCCGAAATCCACCCAGTCCCGCATCAGGTCACAGTAGTGGTAAACGGGATGGGAGGGATCGTTATAGCGCTGGTAGCTCTCGTGGTAGCAGCCGCCGGAGCACAGGTTGCGAATACGACAGGTGGCGCAGCCGGTATCGGTGCGATCCAGGCGCCGGTTGAGGAAATCCTCCAGCGCCGGGACATCCAGCCCCTGCTGGACGCTGCCGAAGGTCGGCAGCTCGGAGCCGGTGAAGCGATGGCAGAGATTGACACCGCCGTCCTTGTCCACCGCCACCATCGAGTAGCCGGCACCACAGGGCAGCGCCTTCTTGCTGCCCTCGTGGATGTCGGTGAGCAGCTGGTGCAGGTTCGAAAAACCGATATTGCGGTGCTGCAGGGCCTCGTCGATATAGTGCCGTCCAAGCTCCTTCATCGCGGCAAATACCGCAACCAGCTCCTCCTCCCCGAGGTTGAAATCATCGAGGTCACCCGCCGTAACAGGGGCGAAGCCCACTTCGGCAAAACCCAGTTCATT
>JAOUDU010000594.1 GCA_029859085.1 Gammaproteobacteria bacterium
AGCTAGTCAACCCGGAGGTGTAGCAACCTGCGGAGCAAGCGCTCAGCAGGTTGTGTAGTTGAATTCCCTGGCCAGCTTCACTGCGGAACTGTCGGTGGAACCATAGCGGCTGATCACCTGGTCCAGGTATTCCTTGGCTTTTTCCCGGTTGCCCTTCATGCATTGCACCTTGCCGAGCTTGTACAGCGCGTCGGGCGCCTTGCTGTTGTCAGGGTACTGGCTCAGCAGCATCGTGAAAGCCTGCCTGGAGGACTCGAGATCGGGCGGCTGTACCACCAGGTAAAGCTCCCCGAGCCAGTAGTAGGCATTCGGCGCGTACTTGCCCGCCGGGTAATTGCGCTGGAACTGCTGGAACGCCTGCACTGCCTGGGGAAATTTCTGGGTTTGCACGAGGGAGTAAGCCGCGCGATAGGCCTCGGCCTCCCCCGGCTGCGCCGCCACCGGCGCGGTGCCGCCGGCAGAGGGCGCAGCGCCGGGAATGGCGCCATCATCAGCCGGCAGGGCTGCTGCCGCCGCCCCGACAGGAGCCACTGCCGCAGTATCGCCACCAGCTGCGGCACCACTGAGCCGTTTGTCCAGGTCGACGTAACGCTGCAGGCTTTGCTCCCGCAACACGCGCAGATCATTGGCCTGCTCCTCCAGTTTGCCGTTGAGCATCATGACCTGCTGCTGTAACTGCTGGATTTGCATGAACAACGCCCCCAGGTTCTGGTCCTGGGCCGACTGCATCACGGGCTGGGCTGCAGCGGGGGCTGCAGCCGGGACGCCGGCATTGACCGGCGCGGGCGCCACCGGGGCGGCCGCGGGCGCATTGCTGGCACCGAAACTGGTTGCCGGGTAGGTCTGCGCCCCGCGGGGTGCATAGGGATCGTCCGGCGCAGCCTGGGCGAGCGCAGCCCTCTGGGCTTCCTGGTCTACATAGTCCTGGGCCTGGGTCGCACAGCCGAGCGGGCCGGTCAGTAAGACCAGCCCGGCGGCGGCGAACATTTTGTCGATAACACGCATGGTTCTGGAATTAATTGACTACGACAAGTTCCACCCGGCGATTTTGCGCCCAGTTGGACTCACCGGAGCCATAGCCGATCGGCCGCTCTTCACCGTAGCTGATCGCCTCGATGCGGTAGCTCCCGATACCGTTCAGTACCATGTAGTCGCGCACGGAGTTGGCGCGACGCTCGCCCAGTGCCAGGTTGTACTCCCGGGTGCCGCGCTCGTCGGTGTGGCCTTCGAGGCGAACGGTGCTGTTAGTGGTCTTCAGCACAGCTATATGAGCATCGAGGGAGGCGATAGCCTCCGGGGTCAGGTTGGAGCTGTCATAGGCGAAGTAGAAGATGTTGCCGTAGGCCGCGGCGGCGTCCATCAGGCGCTGGCGATCAGCATCGGTGGCTGATGCGGAGGCCGAGGCAGCATCCTGCGCGGCCCTGGCAGCGGCGGCGGCTGCAGCGGCTGCCGCTGCTGCCTCTTCGTCTTCCTTGGTGCCACTGCTGGAACAGGCTACCAGGAAAGCTGCACTCAGCAGCAAGGATACAAGCTTACCGGCAACAGATACGTGTTTCATTTTAGTTTCCTATAGAGCTGGGTTATCAGTTTAAACAATTCGCCAACCGGTTCAGTTGGCATACAAAAACGGCGACCATGCCGGTTCCCGCACATCGCCTTCCTGCGAGGGCAGGCGGAATTTGGCGCCGCCGTCCACGGACACCGCGGCCAGAATGCCACGGTCCCCAAATTTGGTGGCGTACAATACCATAGAGCCATTGGGGGCGATACTGGGACTTTCATCCAGCGCCGTGGATGTCAGCACCTGCAGGCGGTTGGTTACCAGGTCGAGGATGGCAATATTGAAGTTCCCGTCCTGCTGGTGCACCAGCACCACATTGCGACCATCCTGGGCCACCCTGGCCCTGGCGTTGTATGTGCCTTCGTAGGTAATCCGGGTGGCGGCCCCGGACCCCAGGTCATAGCGATAGATCTGGGGCTTGCCCCCGCGGTCGGAGGTAAACAGCAGGGATTTGCCATCCGGCATCCAGGCGGGCTCGGTTTCGATCGCGTAATTATTGGTGATATTGGTCAACTGCCTGGTTGCCAGGTCCATCAGGAAAATATCCGGGTTGCCGTCCTTGGACAGCACCATCGCCATGGTCTTGCCATTCGGTGACCAGGCAGGCGCACTGTTCAGGCCGTGAAAGTTGGTCAACTGCTCCCTCGCCCCGGTGGCAAGATCCTGCCGGAAGATGGCCGGCCGACCGGTCTCGAAAGAGACGTAGGCTATCTGCTTCGCATCCGGCGCCCAGGCCGGTGCCAGCAGGGGTTCCCGGGACTCCAGCAGGACGATGGGCCGCGCCCCGTCAGAGTCAGACATGGTCAGGCGGTAGTAATCCTTGCCGCCGGGTGTCCCGCGAACCACCGAGACGTAGAGCAGGCGGGTGGCGAAGGCGCCGCGCACACCGGTGAGATGCTCGTAGATCTTGTCCGCCACCCGGTGGGCAAGCATCCGGGCGTCACTGGCGGGACCCGACTCCATGCCTGAGAAAACCCGGGCCTGGCGCAATACATCGAACAGCTCGTAATCGACACGCAGGCCGTTATCCGGCGCCGGGGAGGCCTTGCCGATCAACAGGTACTCGGTTTCCAGCGCACGCCAGTCGCGGTAGAAGACCTCTTCCTG
>JAOUDU010000595.1 GCA_029859085.1 Gammaproteobacteria bacterium
TGTAGCACTCCAGCGTGGTGGGTGCGGTCCAGCTGATGACATAGGCGCGGTCGTCGGCGCCGGCGCGGTGACTGTACAGCCAGGCCGCGAGGGCGAGCACGGCGAGCAGGGCGAGTGACGGTTTCACAGCAGTTTGTCCTGATAGGGAAAGTAGTCGCGCAGTACCCATACGACCGAGCCGCACTTTGTTTCCGGGTTAATGCGCCGGCGTGCCGTCGGTGAGATCAAGCCCGCTCGGGCTAACGGTTTGAAGCGAGGACTTATGTTGTTATGTTTACGACCTGTTTCCTCGGCAAATTCCAGCGAGGTCGCACCGTAGGGGCCGCGGGCCGCGAGAAATTCGAGGATGGCGGTGTCGGTTTTCCCCTTGCGTAGCGATGATATGCGGGCGGCGATATGCGAGGTGTCGGGATCAGTCCGGCGGGCTCGATTGTCGTCGACCTCGATCATGGCACAGAATCCGACAGGTTGAGACAGTCGGTCGCGGTGACCAGTGTGGCAACGGGCGCCAGGTGCCGGTCGCGGAACTCCCGCTGCCGGGGCCGGTGCCGACCCTCGGGCATTTTGACCTCGGCGACGTGCCACAGCTGGCGCCGCGACAGCAGCAGGTCGGGCACACCGGTGCCGCTCAGCCGCGTGACCTGGAAACCCAGCTGCTCGAGGAAGCCAATTAACGCGGTTTCATTCGCGTCCCGGCGGGCGCTGTAGCGGTGCAGCGTCACGGGCTGGCCCAGCCGTACACCGTGGCGATGATAATCAGCCACAGCGCGGCGACGGCCAGCACGAGCAGCACCTTGTCGGCCCGTTTCATGCGCCGGCTGTTGGCGTACTGCATCTCACGCAACCAGCGCTGGTGCAGTTCATGCTCGTTATTTGGCCCCATATTGCACCTCGATCCGTTCGGCCAGTGTCTGCTCGGCGATCAGCGCCAGCTCCCGATTAACCCGCTCGAGGCGCTGAGACTTGGCGTCCGACTCCCAGGGCGGCTCGACGCCGCAGCGGTGAGGGTAAGCAAAGGCGCGACCGTAGTAAAACAGCGGCGCGTCCGGGTAACCGCGCACCGTTTTGACCAGCTGGCCGCAGTCGGGGCACGCGACGCTGCAGGTGTCGAGGTAGCCGGGCGCCTCGAGAGGGACCGCGTTCCCGGCCAGCAGGTCGCGGACGACCTCGGGGCGGGTGTAGGACCGCACGAAGGTGTCAGAAGGGGATGTCATCGTCGAACCCCCCAGCTGCCAATTTTGCTTTGAGCGCCGGATCCGGCCCCGGGGCTGCCGGTGCTGCCGCTGGTGCCGCGTTCGGGACCGGGGGCTGCTGTTCTGCCGGCTGGAACTGTGGCTGCACCACGGCCCGTATACGCAGCCCGCCGACGACCTGGCCGCCGTATTCCACGTTCGGATCGTTCCATATCCCGATTTGCTTGCCGATCATGTTCCGGCTTTCATCGGTGCGGAACATGGACCGGAGCCGCGTGCGGTTCGTCTTATTGACGAGCATGGGTTTCATGCCCGGTTCGCGCCAGTGAATACACAGCTTGTCGGGCTCGCTGTTTTTCATCTGCACCATATCGAAGCTGGCAATCGTGAGGATAATCCCGTCGTCGGGGATGTCGTTTTTGCCGAGGTATTTAGACTGGTCGAGGGCTGCAAGGTCCATGTTCAGGCTCCGGTGGGGGCGGTGGTTTTCTGGTCGGCCAGCCAGTCGAGGTGGTCAGCCTGGCGGCGGTATACTCCCCAGTCGGCTCGGCTGTCAGTGTCGAGGGCCATGCGGCGATAACTCGAGGCCGCCTCGCGGATGCCCTTGGGGCAGCGGTCGGCAATCAGAACAGCGGCGAGGCAGACGGGGCAGGTGCTAAGGTGTGTGGTGGTCATGTTCGGGCTCCGGTGTGTGTGATGTGTAATTGAAGTTTACACAGGTGCCGAAGGATTGCAACAACTATTTTCACGGTTTACTATGCCCGCATGAACCTCGCCACGCCAGACAAGTATCCGCTGGTCCCGATTGCTGAAGCCCTCGCCGCGTGCCAGTCAGAGCCCAGACTGGCGCGGGCGCTGGGCTGCTCCCGGCAGACGGTGTACCAGTGGCGCTGGCGTGGCGAGGTTTATTTGCCTGAGCTGTATACGCGTCGCTGGCGGGACTATCTGCGCCAGACCCTCGAGGCCAAGCAGCCAGCCAATCCGCCAGGCCGTCGGGTATAGATGGGCCAGCCTGAGCGTGTAACACCGGCGGCGGTACTTCCAGGGCACGCCAACCGCCGGTAGCTGAGAAAAGAGTCCCTGGCCGCATATCCGGCTCCGACCAGCTGGCATCGGTAAGGCCGTCTTAGCGTTAATGCTGAGATGACCTGCCGCACTCCTCACCAACCAGCTGACCTGTAACCAGTAGTAATAACCCCTTGATTGAGTTTAAGTAATGCCTTTAGAAACTCGTTCAATGTGATGTACGGATGTACGTTCCGTACAACTCCGTACATCCGTACATCACGAGGTTTATGTGACATGGTGAGGTGACATGGCCGCCAGACTGAATAACCGGCACCAGGATGCTGTCAGGCAAAAGATCAAGGCCAGTCAGCTGTTGAACGTGCTGCAAAATCATGCGCTTGATGGCAACGAAATCAGCGCGAGCCGGCTGCAGTCGGCGCAGTTCCTGTTATCCCTGGTGATTAGC
>JAOUDU010000042.1 GCA_029859085.1 Gammaproteobacteria bacterium
GGTACTGGCGTCGCCGGCACTGCCGCAACGGGCTCTGGGCGAGCTGTTGCTGGTAGCCGAAGAAGTGGTATCCAACGTGCAAAAGTACGCCGGGCTTGCCCCCGATGCGGCCATTGCGGTTTCTGCATATGCCGATGCCGTCCAGGTGGGGATCGAGGTGCGCGATGGCGGGACCGCTTTCAACCCGCTGACACAGGCGCAAAAGTCGGAACTGGGTGTCGCTACCGAAGACGCCGCGGTCGGCGGACTGGGCGTGCACCTGATCACCGCCCTGACCGACCGGCAAAGCTATCGTCGCGAGGATGGCTGCAATATACTGCGGGTCAGCAAATTGCTCGAAAACCCGCCGGATTAGGGAACTGGATATTCCGGCTGTACTCAACAAGGGCGCAAGATATGGAATTGACCACCACCGTCACTGTCGATGAGAAGCACTCGGTTGCCCGGGTAGCGCTGGCGGGCGCGCTGAACACGGACACCGCGCCGGAGTTCGAGCGACGCCTGCTGGCAGTGCTGGACGGCAACCACGAGCTGACCGTGCTCGACATGAAAGACCTGGACTACATCAGCTCCGCCGGCCTGAGGGTCATCTTCAAGGGCGCCAAGCGGGCCAGGGCTGGGGGAAGACGCATGGCCGCCGCCAATCGCAAGCCGCATATCGACAAGGTGTTCGAAATCCTCAAGGCGCTGCCGGATATGGCGGTTTTCGCCAACGAGCAGGAGCTGGACGATTACCTGGATGTGATGCAGGCGCGCACCCGCGGGAAATAGCCCGCAGATACCGGCCCGCTAGGCGGATTTCTGCGCGGCGCCCGGTTCCCGCAGGAAGTTCAGGATCCAGCGCGCCACCCGCTCCTGCTGGGGTGCGACCGCCAGGGAGTCCATGCCCGCCCTGTAAACCGGTTCCCCGATAAGCTTGCGCCTGAACTCCATGATCTCCCGGGAATACTCCGGCACAAATTCCGGGTGCCCCTGGAACGTCAGGATGTGGTCGCCGACCTGGCAGACCGCGTTTTCACAAAATTCACTGCTCGCCAGCACCCGCGCATTCGCGGCGTTGCGCACCACCTGGTCCTGGTGACTCACCAGGATATCGAAATCGGCTGCTTCATTGTCGTGCCAGGCCGGCACCTCGCTGAAACGATGGGTGTGCAGGCCGACGCCCCAGCCTTTTGTCGATTTTTCCGTCTTTCCGCCCAGGGCATGTGCGACCAGCTGGTGCCCGAAACAGATGCCCACCAGCTTCTTGCGGCGCCGGTCCAGTTCCCGCACGAAATCCATCAGTGTGGCGATCCATGGCTTGTCATCGTAGACGCTGGATTTGCTGCCGGTGATCAGGTAGGCATCCACCTCGTCGATATCCGCGGGGTATTCTCCCTCCTCGACATCGTAAACCCGGAATTCCATGGTGGGGTCGACCTTGCCCAGCAGCCGGATAAACATGTCGGGATACTCGCCAAACTCACCCACCCACTCGGGTCGCACCGCGTCGGTTTTCAAGATGCCCAGTTTCATCGCCGCCCCGCGTCTCCCGCCAAAATTGGCTACAGCCCAGACCATCACTGCCCGGAAAAAGTCATGATAGGCAGCGCGGTTGCGCCTGTCCATAACACTAAAGGGCTGCTTTCCCGCTGCCTTCGCCCGGTGCCAACTGGCGCCCTGCAACCGGCGGGCATGCCCGCCGGCCTTGGGCCAGGTCCACGAATGCGGTAATGTGTGACCTCTTTTTTGCGTGCAGGATTAACCGCTTCCAATGTTCCCCCGATTATTGATATCAGCGCTGCTGCTGCTCAGCGGCGCCAGCCATGGATTCACCGGCAGCGAGGCATGCAAGAGCTGCCACGCCGATGAGTTCGCCAACTGGCAGGGCTCCCACCACGACCTCGCCATGCAAATGCCCTCAGCGCAAACCGTGCTGGGAAATTTCAATGACGCGACCTTCACCTACAACGGCATCACCACCCGCTTCTTCCGCGAGGGCGATGACTACAAGGTGCGCACTGATGGCGAGGACGGCAAGCTCACCGATTTCACTGTGAAATATGTTTTCGGCGTCTATCCGCTGCAACAGTACCTGCTGCCCCTCTCGCGCGGCCGGCTGCAGGCGCTGAGTATCGCCTGGGACGCCCGGCCCGCGACCGAGGGCGGGCAGCGCTGGTACCACCTCTACCCCGATGAGAAGGTCGACTACAAGGATCCGCTGCACTGGACCGGTCCCTACCAGAACTGGAACAGCCGCTGCGCCGAGTGCCACAGCACCGACCTGGTGAAGAACTACAGCGCCGCCGATCACACCTTCGCCACTACCTTTGCCGAGATCGACGTGGGCTGCGAGGCCTGCCACGGCCCCGGCGAAAAGCACCTGGAACTGACTGCTGCCGGCAAACTGCAGGGCGCCGCCAACAGTGGCTTTGCCACAGACCTGGCCCAGCGCGGGCACTGGGAACTGGCCCAGGGCGCGCATATCGCGCACCGCACCGAACCCCTCAACTCGCTGGCCCAGGTAGACAGCTGCGGCCGCTGCCACTCCCGCCGTGGCACCCTCGGTGAATACCATTACGGGGCCGACCTGCTGGCCACCCACCGGGTGGCACTGCCCCAGCCGCCGCTGTACTACTACGATGGCCAGGTCCTGGACGAGGACTATGTCTACGGTTCCTTCCTGCAGAGCAAGATGCACCTGGCCGGCGTGGTGTGCAGCAACTGCCATGAACCCCACAGCCTGGCGCTGCGCTCCCCCGGCAACGGGGTATGCGCCCAGTGCCATCAGCCGCAGCACTACGATACCCCCGAGCACCACCACCATGCCGCCGGATCCGGCGGCGCCCTGTGCGCCAATTGCCACATGCCCGAGACGACCTACATGGGCGTGGACGCGCGCCGCGACCACAGCATGCGCGTCCCGCGCCCGGACCTGAGCGTGGTGATGGGGACGCCCAACGCCTGCAACAGCTGTCACCAGGACAAGGACGCCCAGTGGGCACTCGACAGCCTGCGGGGCTGGGGGGTCCAGTTCCGTGACACCGGCAACCACTTCGCCCGGGCGTTCCAGCGCTTCGACCTGGGGGACCGCAGTGTGGTACCGACCCTCGCCGCGCTTGCCAATGACCCCTCGGCCGCGCCCATATGGCGCGCTACCGCAATCGAGGCGGTGGCGCAGGCGGGCGGCCGGGAGGCGATCCAGACGGTGACGTCCGTGCTGTACGACGATGATCCGCTGTTGCGGGCCAGCGCCGTGCGCTCCCTCAGTTTCCTGCCCCTGAACCAGCGCTACCAGCTGTTGCAACCGCTGCTGGATGACGGGGTCGCCACGGTGCGATTGGAGGTTGCCCAGTCACTGGCCGGAGTGCCCCTGGACCAGGTAAGCCCGGAACAGGCACAGCAGCTACAGGACCTGTTCAACTGGTACCTGGGTATCATGGCCATGAACGCCGAGATGCCCGAGACCCAGTTGCAGCTGGGCGTATTTTATCTGGAGCGGGGCGACCTCGCCGCGGCGGAGGCTGCCTACCGCGAGGCGCTGCGGCTCAATCCGCAGCTGGTGCCGGCCTATCTCAACCTCGCCGACCTGATGCGCAGCCAGAACCGCGATGCTCAGGCCCGGGAGCTGATGCTGCAGGTACTGCAATTCGCGCCGGACAACGGGCCCACTTTGCACTCCCTGGGACTGCTGGAAACCCGCAGCGGCACCCCCGACAAGGCGCTGGAATACCTGCGCAGGGCCGCGGAACTGGAGACCGATGGCAGCCGCCACCGCTTCATCTACGCCATCGCCCTGCACGACCTGGGCCAGCCGCAGGAGGCGGTCAAGCAGTTGCAGGCCCTGCTGCGCCAGCTGCCCCGCAGCGAGGACGTGCTGCTGGCGCTGGCGAATTACAATGCTGAACTGGGCCGGCTCGACCAGGCCCGCAGCTACGCCCGGACGCTGACGGAAATTGCGCCCGGCAACAAGGCTTATGGGCAGCTGCTGGAGCAGTTATCGAAACCCTAGAAGCCGGGAAAGCGCAAACCCGACTTTTCCTTGATCAGCCCGACCAGCCCGGGCTGGTGCTGTTCGGCCAGGGCCAACGCGGACTCGCCCAGCTCATTGCGACGGTAGGGATCACTGCCATGGTCGAGTAATTGGGCGACCAACAGCGGCGAACCGATGCTGACGGCATATATCAGCGCGGTATCGCCGTTATTGTTCTGCGGGTTGGCCTCGGCACCGTGCTCGATCAGCCGCAGGGCGATGTCGGTCTCGCCAGCGCGCACAGCCAGTATCAGCGGCGTATTTTTTTGTAATGTCCGGGCCTCGACGTCGGCACCAGCGGCGAGCAGGCTCGCCACGGCTGCCAAGCAACCCTTGCTCGCAGCCACGTGCAAGGCCGTGGAGCCGTCCCCATCCGCAGAATTCGGCTGCGCTCCTGCACCCAACAGCTGGTCGATGAGTTCGCCCCGGCAATAGCGGGCCGCATACCACAGTGCATCGCGCCCCTTCTGGTCCGCTAAATCAATCCGCGCCTTGCGCGCCAGCAATTCCCGGGCTGTCCGGGTTGCTCCAAACTCCAGCGCCATCATCAGGTAGGTTTTACCGGACGCGGTCTGGTTGCCAAGGTCCGTCGCGCCTCCGATCAATTGCAGCGCTGTGTCCTCGTGACCCCCAAGCAGAGCGAGATGGATGGCATCGCGGCCACGGGTATCGCGCGGCGCCATGGTCGCGCCCAGGGCCAGCAACCGGGCCACCGCCTCGCCGTTACCCCGGGCAGCCGCGACCATCAGCGCAGTTTTGCCCTCACTGTTTTGCTGATCAGGTTGCGCGCCGGCCGCCACCAGCAAGGGCATTACCGCGGTACTGGAGGCCTCGCCCGCGTAGAGAAGCAGGGTCCGGTCACGTCCGTCCAGCACCTGCGCAAGACCGGGGGTCTGTTGCGCCAGCAGAGCCTCGAGCGCCGCGGGCTGGTCCTGTAGCACCGCCTGCCGCGCCAGCGACCAGCCCGCTTCCGGGTCCGTCGAGTCCTGTTCAGCCAGGTAACCCGCAATGGAACCGCCCACATTGCCGGTCTCCTGCTGCCAGCGGGGGCCATGCTGCGCACCGGCCCGGGTAAGCAATTGCTGCGCCGCCTCATCCTGCAGCAGAAAGGCCATATCCAGCGGGGTATGTCCGGCCCTGTTTTCCATACTGTTTGGGCCGTGCCCGGCCAGCAGCGCCTTGAGTATGTCCGTCTCGTGGCCGGCAATCGCCAGGTGCAGGACGGTGTCACCCGAAGCGGTGGTGGCCGCCACGTTGGCCCCCCCCGCCAACAACAGCCTGACCGCCGCGGAGTTTTCCCGCTTCACCGCCAGCACCAGGGGGCTCTCGCCAAAGCGGTCGACATTATTGACATCGATACCGTGATCCATCAGCAGCCGCATACCAGGCAGGCTATCGCAGGCCACCAGGTAATACAGCGCGTTGCGATGATACTCATCCAGGGCGGAAACCGGTGCGCCGGCCTGCAACAGGCGTGTCAGAGCCTGCATATCGCAGCCGAGGGCCGCCTGCTGCCACTGTTCCACTGAACTGCCCTGAAGGGCAGCGGCCGGCAGCTTTCCCAATTCCGCCCGGGCCCGCTCATGTCCCTGGTTTGCAGCCTGCTGCAGCCACTCCCGACCCTGTTCCTGCTCTGAGCCCCTGAGCAGCAGCAAGCCCAGGGTATATTGCGCGTTTGCCTCGCCACTCCTGGCGGCCTGGTCCAGCCACTTGCGGGCGAGTGTCTCATCCTTGTCCACACCACGCCCCACCATATACAGCTTGCCGAGCTGGTATTGGGCTTCAACTGAGCCCGCATCCGCCGCGCTCTCAAACACCCCGGCGGCGGCGGTAAAGTCGCCCCGGCGCATGGCAGTGTAGGCATCGGCCAGATCCGAGGCCTGTAACGGCAAAGCCGACCAGCACAATAGCAACAACAGGGTTCTTGAGAACCAGGCCGTCATGCGGTGCCGTACCGTGTTTCCACCGCGATTCCCACGGACTCCAGGAAGGCGGAAGGAAGGATGCCACCGGCGCAGACGATGACCGCATCGTTGGCGAGGTGCGTCTCACCGCCGGCAAGCTCCAGGTGTACCGTGTCCTCGCTTATCCGCTTCACCTGCGAGCCCATCTCCACCCGCAGCCGGCCCGCCTCCCGGGCCCGGTCGATACGCTCCCGGTTCTTTGCCTTCACGCGGCTGAAAGCCGTGCCGCGATAGGACAGGGTCACCTCGGTTCCGGCCTCCTCTGACAGGCTTGCCGCGGCCTCGAGAGCGCTGTCGCCGCCACCCACCACCAGCACTTTCCGGCCACGGTACTGCTCGGGATCCAGCAACCGGTAAACCACTTTGCTGTGTTCCTCCCCGGGGACACCGAGTTTGCGGGGAGTGCCCCGGCGGCCGATGGCCAGCAACACGTTGCTGGCCTGGTAGGCTTTGTCAGCGCGTACCTGGAACCCGTCATTGACGATGTCGATACCCTCCACCCTGGCACCCGTATGAATATCCAGTCCCGCCTGCTCAACCACCCCGGACCAGAAATCCATCAGGTTCTCCTTACTGGTCTCGGCAAACCGGAACTCACCCACGATCGGCAGTTTCGCAGGAGCAGTCATCACCACCTTGCCCCGCGGGTAGTGGGCGATTGTGCCCCCCACCGTGTCCTGCTCCAGAACCCGGTAGCGCAGGTTTGACTCCTTGGCCGCCATCGCGGCGCTGATCCCGGCGGGGCCGGCCCCGATGATCAGTACATCCAGCTGCCCGGCAGGTCTTTTACGGCCATTGCGGCCGATGGCCTCGATGGCCTGGCGACCCTGTTCTATCGCGTTGCGGATCAGGCCCATGCCGCCCAGCTCCCCCGCGATATAGATTCCGGGAATATTGGTCTGGAAATCCGCCCCGACCTGGGGAATGTCCACCCCGCGGGTAGCGGTACCGAAAACCAGGGTAATTGCCTGGGTCGGGCAGGCGGTCTTGCAGGCACCGTGGCCTATGCAGGAGGAGGGTTTGATCAGGTAGGCGCGATTATTCATCAGGCCCAGCACGCTCTTTTCCGGGCAGGCCTTTACGCAGGTGCCACAGCCCAGGCAGCGGGCGTAGTCGATGACCGGGTGCAGCGAGGCCGGCTCCAGCAGGCCCGACTCCACCGATTCCTGGTAGACAAGCTCCGCTTTGCGGGTACCGCGCCGTTGTACCAGCCAGTAAACCAGCATAAATGCCAGCGCCGGTACCCCGTAAACGACCCCTATGGTGAGTAACCCCGACAAGGAAGCACCCCGATTGAAATTGCTGAAATGTATATATTTGGGATTATATTCCCATATTTTTGAAGTATAGTGTGAACTAAGTCCGTTTTTCGATGTGCCGTACGACCAGACTATAAAAGGGCAACCAGCACACATGGGAGCAATATCAGGAGATTTCTCCAGAAAAACCCCTATCGCGCGCTACCTGTCGAGCTCGCCACGCACCGCGTTCAGGGCGTTCGCGGTGCTGGTGGCGGCCGTCATGGGCTGGGCCTGGTGGGTTCGCGATTATCGCTACCTGCAGGCCGAATCCGGCGCCGGCTATGCGCTGGGCATCGCCGGCGCCAGCATGATGGTTATTTTGCTGCTGTACCCGCTGCGCAAGCGGGTGCGGTTCATGCAGGGATGGCTGCAGCTCAGGAGCTGGTTCAGCCTGCATATGCTACTCGGCGTCCTCGGCCCTCTCTGTATCCTGCTGCACTGCAATTTTCGCCTGGGTTCCACCAACAGCAATGTCGCCCTGACCAGCATGCTGCTGGTGGCTGGCAGCGGGCTGGTAGGCCGCTATCTCTACGGCAAGTTCCACTTCGGTTTATACGGGCAACAGGTTGGCCTCCAACAGCTGAAAACCGATCTCGACTATATCTACCAGCAGTTCGAAGCATCTGGACTCGAGGACCCGGGGCGAGCGGGTCTGAAGGCGCTTTATGAGACCTGCAGCGAAATCATCGAGAGCCAACGCAAAAAAGTGTCTGTCCGGCAGTTGATCGGGCAGCGCCGCCGGCTGCGGCAGATGACGCGGCAAGCGCTCTCAACGATCGTCGCTGATGACACAACCGCAGCCGCGCGGAAGCAACTTGAGGACCTTCGCCACGCCCTGGTCGCGCTGCTGGACAAGCTGGCGGGGCTGCGCCTGTTCGAACGCCTGTTCGGACTGTGGCACATCGTGCATATCCCGGTGTTCCTGCTGATGATCGTCACCGCTATCGTCCACATATTTGTGGTCCACTGGTACTGACCGGATGCGAATCCCCCCGGTCATTTTCCCCGTGCTGGCCATTGTGGCCAGCCTGCTGGCTGGGGCACCGTCCCTCGCCGGGGACCTCAGCCTCAAGTCAATGATCCTGATGCCAGGCCCACTCGCCAAGGCACACGCGAAGGAGGAGAAAAACTGCGAGGCCTGCCACAGCAGCTTCGACAAGTCGGCCCAGGACTCCCTCTGCCTGGCTTGCCACGAGGACATAGCCGCCGATCGCAAGGCGCAGCAGGGTTTTCACAGCCGCTCGGACCTCGCCAGCTCAGCCAGTTGCAAAAGCTGCCACACAGATCACAAGGGGCGCGATTACAATATCGTGCCGCTGGACCAGGATATATTCGATCACGCCAGTGCCGACTTCAGCCTGTCCGGGAAGCACGCCAGCACTCCCTGTGAGGGTTGCCACAAGGCCGGCACCCGGTTCCGCGAAACCCCCGGCGAGTGCCATGCCTGTCACAAGGAGCAGGATCCGCACCGTGGCGGGCTCGGCAGTGAGTGCAGTAACTGCCACGCGCCGGATGACTGGAACAAGCCAGCTGCGTTCGACCACGGCAAGACCGATTTCGCTCTGAAGGGCGGGCACGAGAAGCTGGTTTGTGCCAGCTGCCACGCGGGAGAGAAATACTCTTTTGAATCGACCGAATGCGTCAGCTGCCACCAGCTGCGTGACGTACACCTGGGTCGTTACGGCAAGGACTGCGCGCAATGCCATTCCGAGGATGACTGGACCAGGCAGGCCTTCGATCACTCCACGACAGACTTTCCGCTGACCGGTTCACACCGGGACACCGCCTGCAAATCATGCCATTTCGGCGACCTCAGGGAGCGCACCCCATCCAAGGCCTGTGCATCATGCCACGCCGGTAGCGACGTCCACGCGGGCAGGCACGGGCAGGCATGTGAGACGTGTCATAACACCAGCGACTGGAAAAAAGCGCCCTTCGACCACGGCAAAAAGGCCAATTGGCCCCTGACCGGCAAACACCGCGACCTTTCCTGCCTGCAGTGCCATCGGGGATCACTGGAAGACAAGTTGAGCGGCGAATGCGATTCCTGCCACCGCGCCGCGGATGTGCACAGGTCGGGGGATATGAGGGACTGCGGTCTATGCCACCGCACCTCCGGCTGGGCAGACACATCCGGCTTCGACCACGAGTTAACACGCTTCCCCCTGGAGGGAATGCACGCCACGGCGGCTTGTGAGTCGTGTCACGACAGCGACCAGTTTCATCTGGCCAAAAGCGCCTGCATGGATTGCCACGGGGGGGATGACACCCACGAATCGGGGCTGGGTGCGCAGTGTGAGAGCTGCCACACACCCAATGGCTGGGCACTGTGGAATTTCAACCACGACACCGCCACGGATTTCAGCCTGGACGGGGCACATGCCGATCTCACCTGCGCCAGCTGCCACCACGGCAACGGGGCCGACGATGTGGCGGGCGACTGTGCCGGCTGCCATGGCGGTGACGATCGTCATGACGGCGGTTTTGGTCGCGCCTGCGGGCGCTGTCACACGACGAAATCTTTCGGGGAAATCCAATGGCACAAATAGCTCGTTTAACGCTGGCTCTCTGCCTTGGGTTGCTCCTTTTCTCAACCGGCGTCGCCGGGGCCGAGAGTACCGGGTTTGACCATTTTTCCACCGGGTTCGAATTGCGCGGTGCCCACAAGGACCTGCAGTGCGACAGCTGTCACAAGCGGGGGGTGTTCGCGGGTACACCCAGGGAATGCCAGCTGTGTCACGTGCCCAACGGCCTGCTCGATACCTCCTTCAAGCCGCAGAATCATATTCCCTCGACGGGTGCCTGTGAGAGTTGCCACGATACCTACAACTGGCAGGAAATAGTGCGTGTGGATCACTCTCAGGTGCCCCAGACCTGCATCCTCTGCCACGACGGCAGGACCGCGACCGGCAAACCGGTCAATCATGTAGTCTCCGGCCAGCAGTGCGAAACCTGCCACTCGTCCATGGCCTGGTCTCCCGCCCTGTTTGACCACAGCAATGTGACGCAGCCCTGCTCTACATGTCACAACGGCGCTATTTCGACGGGCAAGCCCGCCAGACATATTGTCACCAGCTCAGACTGCGAAAGCTGTCACTCAACTTTCGCCTGGCTACCGGCTACGTTTGATCACGTCGGCATCACCGGTAACTGCCAGAGTTGCCACAACGGGGTGCAGGCCCAGGGAAAATCCCCCAAACACCTGCCTACCACCCAGGATTGCGTCACCTGCCATGCCACCGCCGCGTGGCGTCCCGCGAATTTTGACCACGTCGGTATCACCGGTGACTGCCAGAGCTGCCACAACGGCTCCATCGCCCAGGGCAAGGGCGCGAAACATCTTCCGCCCAGCCAGGACTGTGCGGTGTGCCACTCCTCTGTGGCGTGGCTGCCGGCCAATTTCACTCACGCCGGCATCACCGGCAACTGCCAGAGCTGCCACAACGGCACCACCGCCCAGGGCAAGGGCAACACCCATATCCCCACTACCCAGGACTGCGCCGTGTGCCACTCCCCGGTGGCCTGGAAGCCGGCCAATTTCAGCCACGCCGGCATCACCGGCAACTGCCAGAGCTG
>JAOUDU010000043.1 GCA_029859085.1 Gammaproteobacteria bacterium
CCCACGATTCTTATCGGCGACCTGACCGACGATCTGCCGGTGGATATGTTTATTGCCATGGATCCCCCCAAGCATGACGTGCAGCGGCGGGCCGTACAACCGGTGGTCGCGCCGCAAAACCTCGCGGCGATGGAGGTGCTGATCCGCGACCGCGTGGTGGGCATTCTCGACAGCCTGCCGCGGGGTGAGACTTTCGACTGGGTGGAGCGAGTGTCCATTAATCTCACCACCCAGATGCTGTCAACCCTGTTTGATTTTCCTTTCGAGGAGCGGCACAAGCTGACCTACTGGTCAGATCTCGCCACTGGTTCTCCCGAGATGGTGGGTGGCGATATCAGCGAGGAGGAGCGCCTCACGGGGCTGATGGATTGCCTGCAAACCTTCAACGGCATCTGGCACGAGCGCAAGGGCCGCGAGGGCGGATTCGACATGATCTCCCTGCTGCAGCGTGATCCCAATACCGCCGATATCGTGGACAGGCCCATGGAATTCCTGGGCAATCTCATGCTGTTGATCGTGGGCGGCAACGATACCACCCGCAATTCCGCCACCGGGGGTGTACTCGCCCTCAACCAGAATCCCGGCGAGTACGACAAGCTGCGGGCCAGTCCCGGCCTGATCCCGTCCATGGTGTCGGAAATCATCCGCTGGCAGACACCCCTGGCCCATATGCGCCGCACCGCCACCAGGGATATCGAATTCAGGGGTAAGCAGATTCGCGCGGGCGAGAAAGTCGTCCTGTGGTATCTCTCCGGCAACCGCGATGAAACCGCCATCGAGCATGCAGACGAATTCATCATCGACCGCAAGAACCCGCGCCACCATATCTCTTTTGGCTTTGGCATCCACCGCTGCATGGGCAACCGGCTGGCGGAGATGCAGCTGCGCATCCTCTGGGAGGAAATCATGCGCCGTTTCCATGCGGTGGAAGTGGTGGCTGAGCCCGAGCGGGTGCACTCGAATTTCGTGCGCGGTTACAAGACGCTGCCGGTGCGGTTACACCCGCTGTAGCCGGCCAGCCTCTTCAGCCGGGTTTTTCCCGGCACAGTTCCAGCCAGCGTTGCAACGCGACGCCGTGGAATTTTTTGCGGTGGGTAATCAGATACAGCTCCCTGCTGAAGTCCCGGCCTGGCACCGCCAGCGGTACCAGGCTGCCCCGGCGGAAGGCCTCCACCAGGCTGATTCGCGACAGGCAGCCCACTCCCAGCCCGGCCTCCACCGCCCGTTTGATCGCTTCCGTGTGCTGCAACTCCATGGCTATTTCCAGGTCCGGCAACAGCCCGTGCATGGCCCGGTCGAAGGTCTGGCGGGTGCCGGAGCCAGGTTCCCGCAGGACCCAGGGCAGGGATCGCAGGTCGCCGTCAGTCAGGCCCGCCGACCGCGCCAGGGGATGGCCCGGGGCGGCGAAAACCACCAGTTCGTCAGCGCGCCAGTGCAGGGTTTCGAGTTCCGCGTGGTGAAACTCCCCCTCGATCATCCCCATGTCCAGCTCGAAAGCGGCGACGCCCGCGGCGATGGTCTCGCTGTTGGCAACACGGACGGCGATCTCCGCTGAGGGAAAGCGACGTCGAAAGTCGGCGATCATCGGCACCGCCAGGTAGTTGCCGATCGTCATCGTGGCGCCGACTTGCAGGCACCCCATGGCGTCCTCGCCGGCCAGCGCCTGCTCGAACTCCCTTGCCCGGGCAAACAGGGTTTCCGCCTCGGGCCGCAGCTGGCGTCCCAGTTCGCTTAACTGCAGGCGCTTGCCCGCCCGGTCGAACAGCTTTACCCCGAACTGGTCCTCCAGTTCCTTCAGCGCACCGCTGGCAGCGGACTGTGACATCGCCAGGTCCTTTGCGGCGCGGGAGACGTTCTCGTGCCTGGCGGTGGCCAGGAACACCTCGAGCTGGCGCAGGCTGTAGCGCATGGTGAACCCCTATATCTTAAAAACCGATATATATTATCAAA
This sequence comes from Gammaproteobacteria bacterium, assembly GCA_029859085.1. Lineage (GTDB taxonomy): Bacteria > Pseudomonadota > Gammaproteobacteria > Pseudomonadales > Halieaceae > JARRPM01. The sequence continues at coordinate 1,951 of JAOUDU010000043.1, forward strand.
TAAACCTGTTTAGACGATATAAGTGATCCCACTATAATGGCGCCAGCTGATTTCATTCCCGGAGTAAAGTGAATGGCAACCCTCATGCGCGAACAGGTCACCTCGGTCCACCACTGGACTGACCGGCTGTTCAGCTTCAAGACCACCCGCAACCAGGGCTTCCGGTTCAAGAACGGCCACTTCACCATGATCGGGCTGGAGCAGGACGGCAAGCCGCTGCTGCGAGCCTACAGCCTGGCCAGCGCCAATTACGAGGACGAACTGGAGTTCTTCAGCATCAAGGTGCCGGACGGCCCGCTCACCTCGAAATTGCAATCCATCAAGGTGGGGGATGAACTGCTGGTAAACAGCAAGGCCACCGGCACCCTGGTGCAGGACAACCTGTTGCCCGGAAAAAATCTGTACCTCATCGCCACGGGCACCGGCCTGGCACCGTTCCTGAGCATCATCAGGGATCCCGAGATCTACGAACTCTACGACAAGATCGTGCTGACCCACGGCTGTCGCCATGTGGAGGAGCTGGCCTACCGGGAGCTGATCACGGAGCACCTGCCCGCCCACGAGTACCTGGGCCAGGACGTGCGCGACAAGCTGATTTACTACCCCACGGTGACCCGGGAGCCCTTCCGCAACAACGGCCGGCTGACGGACCTGCTGCGCACCGGCAAGCTGCAGGCCGACGTGGGGCTGGGGCCGATCGACGCGGCCAGCGACCGCTTCATGATTTGCGGCAGCCCCACCATGCTCAAGGAAATCTGCGAGTTGCTGGACAGCCGGGGATTGCATGAAGCGCGCCACGGCGAGGCCGCCGAGTACGTGATCGAGCGGGCGTTCGTGGAAAGCTGATCCGTCCAGGTAGAAAGCACGGTAAGGGACGGGCGCAGTTGCCGCGCCCGACTCATCGCACCGGACGCGGTTCCCGCCACATCAGCCAGACCGGCGGTGCGCTGCGCGCGAAACGTATCTGGTCGACCACATCGAAGCCGTGCCCACGGTAGAACGCCAGGTTTTCCTGCTTGGAGTTCTCCAGGTAGGCCGGGAGATTCTCCTCGTCACATTTGCGCAGGACATGAGCCATCAGGGCGCTGCCTATTCCCTGGCCCTTGCACTCGGGCAGGGCGCCGATGAGGAACAGGTAATAGTGCGGTTCGCCGGGGTGAAATTTTGCGGTCGCCAGGCCACTCAGGCCGAAGCGGGTAAATCCCCGCAAGCCGCAGACCTTGAACATTCGCCAGAGGTTTCCCGCGGTTACCGGCCAATGCAGTTTCTCATCCGGCCCCAGCCAGGCGGCCGCTCCTCGCCCCTGCTCCTCGATATAGGTAAGGCCGTGGGGCAGGAAGACCGGCAGGGTGATATCGAAAAAGGTCCGCTGGAAATCCGGGTTGGTGGACATCCAGTTCATGACAGGATCATCGTGAAACGCGCGGACCAGAATATCGATTGCTTTCTGGCCGTCGCGCTGTACCTGCATCCCTGACGTCACACCGTTTTTCCCCAGTTCGTCGCGGCGCTTAATAAATCTTGATATGCGACTGCACTGCGGGACATTCCGGTACCACGATGGAGTACTTGTAGTCGCCCTTCGGCACATCCTTGCCCTTTACCCGGCAGCGCAACTTGCCCTTCTTGTTACTCTTCAGATTGCATTCGCTGTCGCCCTTGGTGACGAAGGGGTTGGCGCTGCCCTGGTCGAACACGATAGCAAAGGACTGCTTGTCGTCAGCTTTCCAGGTCAGATGCTTTTCCTGCCGGGTACATACGCAGCCGGTTTCCTTGCTGCAATCCGCACGACCCTTGGCGTTGTCGTTCTTACAGTTGTCCTGGTCGCCCTTGAATACCGCCTGGACCTTGCACTGGCCGCCGTCGGCGGGCTTGCTGACTTCAATGATAACGGTCTGCTCCACGGCCTCGGCCAGCAGCGGTGCGGAGAACCCGCAGCTGATCATCAGCACGGAACTGCAAAGGAGCAGCTTTATTTTGTTTATATAAGACATGCAATCCATCTCCTCGATCGAGTGTTGATAGCACCGGTATGCGTGTGCCGTGCCCGATGGCACGGTGATCTGGCGCGCCCGCCTATACTAGCCTGCGACAGGCCCGGAGGAAAATAAATCCTGCCAGTACCGGCTTTTGTTGTATTTTGGTAAGGGTCGCTTCCCGATGGTCTACTATTATGGAAGTCTTAGGTGTCGCACATAAGCCATACCCGCAGAGGGGAACGAGATGAATTTTGCACTCATCGGTATTCTGGTACTGGCTGCAATTCTCCTGTTTTTTATGCTTCGGCCTACCGGTAAAACTTCGACGCGGTCCGCCGCTGTGGCCAGGAAGTCGAGGGCCGAGCGCGCGGCGGGCAGTTCAGCCCAGGCCGATGAAGGTCGCTATCGGTGTGTCTCGATAATTTGCGGGCCCGGGGCCTGTGCCGAGGTCCTGGCGCTCGGCAACCGGCGCTTCCTCCCGGGGCAGATCGGGAAACTGCCGGTGCCGGGCTGCAGCTCGCCGGATTGCCGGTGCAAGTTCGAGCACCATCCCGACCGCCGGGACTTTGAGGGCGACAAACGGGCACCCACCGCCCTGCGCAGCGATCTCTATACCGCCTCCGGCAAACCCGACCGCCGGACCCGCAAGGGGCGGCGCAAGAGCGACTTCAACTAGCCCCGCCCGAAGCGGTGTTTCGCTGCAGGCGGCGCCAAACCACGCTTACCTCTGCTATGCTATTGTAACCACCGGGGTCCGCGTCACATGAGTGTCCGGATGGCCTGGTTTGAAGACGGGGGTCAGGGTAATGAAAGCAGCGCGGGAAGACAGGCTTGAAAGCGGTGACGGATCTGGCAGGTTTCCGGTGAAGCACATTCTGCTGGTACTGGCGATCATCGCGGTGGGCGTGGTGCTGTGGCGAACAATGAAGGAGCAGTCGCCCGAGGTGACCCCCGAACCCGTTCCGGTTGCCGAGGTAGTGGTGGAGGCGCCGCCCCTGCCGCCGGCGGAGGATATTCCGCCGCGGCCGGCAGCGGTCACAGCGGAAACAGCGGAGACGCCGGTCGCCCCCGCGCTACCGGCCCTGGAAGATAGTGACGCGATGGTGCGCGAGCAGCTGTCCGCCGCCGGGATGGGACCGGAGCTCGACCGCCTGGGGCAGCAACACCTGGCCCAGCAGGGCGCGGCCCTGATCGACAGTCTCAGCCGCGGCCTCGTCCTGCGCAAGCTGTTGCCCGTCGACCCGCCCAAGGAAGCGTTCAGCGTGGTGGAACAGGACGGGCAAATGTTCATGAATCCGGCCGGCTACAACCGCTACAATGACTATGCCGAGGCCATCGCAACGCTCGACGCCGTGGCGCTGGCGAATAACTTCCACACCATGCGTCCGTTGTACGAGCAGGCCTATGGACAGCTGGGGCTCAACCCGGACGATTTTGACAATGCGCTGATTCGCATGCTGGACCGGATCCTGGCCACACCGGAAATAGACGGTCCGATTGCCCTGGCCCGGAAATCAGTCATGTACCAGTACGCGGACCCTCAGCTGGAGGAGCTGACGCCGTTGCAGAAACAGCTGCTGAGAATGGGGCCGGATAATATCCGGCGGATCAAGGAGCAGGCGCGGGAATTGCGGGCGGGGCTACTGAGCCCGCAGTAACAACAACTGGTCTAGCGCTGCAGCAGGGCCAGTTTGTTGGGTTTGCCCGCCCACTCCTCGGCGTCGGCGAGCGCTTCCTTCTTCTCGGTGATGCAGGGCCAGACCTCCGCCAGCTCGGCATTCAATTCCAGGAACACCTGCTGGTCCGCGGGCAGTTCGTCCTCGGAGAAGATGGCATCCACCGGGCACTCGGGTTCGCACAGGGCGCAGTCGATGCACTCGTCGGGGTGAATCACCAGGAAGTTCGGGCCCTCGTAAAAACAATCTACCGGGCAAACCTCCACACAATCCGTGTGTTTGCAGTTGATACAGTCTTCACCTACAACAAATGTCATGCCTGAAATGCCTCTTTGAATATGCCTCGCCGCCAACGGAAGCGCCCCCGGCGAGGGGTGCCCGGCGGGGGGCGACAGTTTACCTGCACGGAAAGGGAAATTGAAGAGGGCTTCAGCCCAGGCGTCCCTTCAACTCGTACAGTTTTTCCAGCGCCTCCCGGGGGCTCAGGTCATCGACATCGAGAGCCTCCAGCGCGGTTACCACCGGGTGCGGGGCGGGGGCGCTGAACAGGTCCACCTGGGCGGGCGCGGCGGCTTTCCCCGGTCGCGGTGCCGGGTTGTGCTCCGTGCGCTCCAGCTCCCGAAGCTTCTCCCGGGCGGAGTCCAGCACCGGCGCCGGAACGCCGGCGAGCTTGGCCACCTGCAGGCCGAAGCTGCGGTTGGCGGGACCTTCCTGGATGTTGTGCAGGAATACCACATGGTCCTGGTGCTCGGTTGCATCCAGGTGCACGTTGGCCATCGTCGGGCACAGCTCGGGCAGGCTGGTCAGCTCAAAATAATGCGTGGAGAACAGGGTGAAAGCCTGCACCGAACGGGCCAGGTGTACCGCCGCGGCCCAGGCCAGGCTCAGGCCGTCGAAGGTGCTGGTGCCGCGCCCCACCTCGTCCATCAGCACCAGGCTGCGGGGCGTCGCATTGTGCAGGATGTTCGCGGTCTCGGTCATTTCCACCATGAACGTGGACCGCCCCGAGGCGAGGTCGTCCGAGGAGCCGATGCGGGTGAAAATGCGATCGATCGGCGCCAGCCGTGCTGCAGTGGCCGGCACGTAGCTGCCGATGTGGGCGAGCAGGGCAATCACCGCATTCTGGCGCATATAGGTCGACTTGCCGCCCATATTGGGGCCGGTGATCAACAGCATGCGGCGCCGCTCATTGAGCAGGGTGCTGTTGGCGATAAAGGGTTCGTCCAGGACCTGCTCCACCACCAGGTGGCGGCCGTCGGTGACCTCGAATACCTGCTCCGCGCAGAACACCGGGCGGCACAGCCGCAGGTTGTCCGCGCGCTCGGCGAGGTTGGCCAGCACGTCGGCCTCACTCACCGCCGCGGCCGTGTCCTGCAGCGGCGCGAGCGATTCGTTCAGGCGTTCCAGCAGGTCCTCGTACAGCGCCTTTTCCCGGCTCAGGGCCCGGCTCTTGCTGGACAGGGCCTTGTCCTCGAAGGTCTTGAGTTCGGGGGTGATGAAGCGCTCGGCGTTCTTCAGGGTCTGGCGCCGGATGTATGCCGCCGGCGCCCGGTCGGACTGGGCCCGGCTGATCTCGATGTAGTAGCCGTGTACCCGGTTGTAGCCGACCTTCAGGGTTGAAATGCCGGTGGCCTGGCGCTCCCGCTGCTCTATATCGAGCAGGTAGTCCCCGGCGTTATTGCTGAGCTGGCGCAGTTCATCCAGTTCCGGATCGTAGCCGTCGGCGATCACGCCGCCATCGCGAATCACCACCGGGGGGTTCTCGATGATGGCCCGCTCCAGCAGGTCGCACAGTTCGGGGTAGTCCCCGACCAGCCGGGCCAGTTCCGCCAGGCGCGGGGAGGTCGACTGGGCCAGCGCTGCGCGCAATGCCGGCAGCGCCGCCAGTGACGCGTGCAGGCGGGTGAGGTCGCGGGGCCGGGCCGAGCGCAGCGCCACCCGGGTGAGGATGCGCTCCATGTCGCCGATGGGCTTTAGCGCCGCCCGCGCGGTCTCGTACCCGTAGTTCCCGCACAGGGCTTCGATAGCGCCGTGGCGCGCCTCCAGCACCGCAATGTCGGTGAGCGGGCGGTGCAGCCAGCGCCGCAACAGGCGGCTGCCCATGGCCGTGACGCTGCGGTCTACCACCGAGAACAGGGTGTTGCTGTCACCGCCGGCGAGGTTGGTGTCGATCTCCAGGTTGCGGCGGGTGGCCGCGTCCATGATTACGCTCTGGGCGCGGCTTTCGTGGCTCATACTGCGGATATGCGGCAGATTGCCCCGCTGGGTATCCTTCACGTATTGCAGCAGGCAGCCGGCGGCGCCGATCGCCAGGGGCAGGTCATCGCAGCCGAAGCCCTTCAGGTCGTGGGTCTGGAACTGGGTGTTCAGGGCGCGGCGCGCATTGTCGATATCAAACTCCCAGGCGGGTTGGCTGCGGGCCCCCGCCCGGGTCGTGATCACCGGCAGGAACACATGCTCATGGTACAGGGTCTCGGCCGGATCCAGGCGCTGCAGCTCGCTGGCCAGCGCCTCCTCGCCGCTCACCTCCAGCACCCGGAAACGGCCGGTGCTGAGGTCCAGGTAGGCGATCCCGTAGTTATGGTGCTGCTGGCACACGGCCAGCAGCAGGTTGTCGTGCCGGTCATCCAGCAGCGCCTCGTCGGAGAGGGTGCCGGGCGTTACCACCCTCACCACCTGCCGGTCCACGGGTCCCTTGCTGGTGGCGGGATCGCCAACCTGTTCGGCGATGGCCACGGATACACCGGCCTTGACCAGCCGCGCCAGGTAGCCCTCCGCGGCATGATAGGGCACGCCACACATCGGAATGGGCTCGCCCGCGGATTTGCCGCGGGCGGTGAGGGTGATGTCGAGCAGTTCCGCCGCCTTTTTCGCGTCGTCGTAGAACAGCTCGTAGAAGTCACCCATGCGATAAAACAGCAGGTCGCGGGGGTGCTTCGCCTTGATGCGCAGGAACTGCTGCATCATCGGGGTGTGGTCGTAAGTATCTGTTTTTATTAGGGTATCTGTCACTTTAGCCTGAATATCGATTTGTTCCGGGGGTAACGCCAGCGCTCAGGCCGGTAACTTTATCTGTTTCCCTTCACCTAATACACCTCTTCATTTGGCCCCGGGGTGGCCGGTCGGTCCCAGGGCCGCGGACGCGAATCGCGCAGGCTGTGCCGATACATCGGAATTTGCGAATTAAAGTTAACTAAAACTCGAATTGTTGGAATTCTTGTGATGTATATCCTTGGCCCTGGAAAATAGCCGGGATGCCACCATGGCCGATCAATATGTTTGCGCTGGAGCGAATCGATACCAGGGCAGTCCACTGCCGTTGGAGGCGTGGCTGTGAGCCCGCGCCTGGGAATTATCGGCGGGGGGCAGCTGGCCCTGTATTTGTGCGAGGCCGCCCAGGCCCTGGGGATGCACGTCACCGTCCTGTCAGACTCTGCCGATGACGCGGCGCGGCACCGCGCCGACGAGTATATTGCCGAAGCACTCGACAGCGTACCTGCACTGGATGCATTGCTGGCTGGCTGCGATGTCGTTACCTTTGACAAGGAGGCGATACCCGATGAGACCCTGGCGCGGCTTATCGATGCCAGGTCGCGCGGGCTTATCGAGATCCATCCCGATGCCGATACCCTGCTGATGCTCAAGGACAAGGCGTTGCAGAAGGCCTGGTTGCAGCAGCACGACCTGGCAACGCTTCCGTTCCAGGTGCTCGATGGCAATACCTGTTCCACGGCGGCCCTGGCGGAGAAATTCGGCGGTGTGCTCGTGCAGAAGTCCCGCTGCGGCGGCTACGACGGGCGCGGTGTGCAGGTGGTGAATGTCCTGGAACCGGGGCAGCAACTTTGGGACGTCCCCAGCCTGGTGGAGCCCTACCTGCCGGATCGTCGCGAAATATCGATCATCATATCCCGCAGCCGGGCAGGTGACATCCAGGCCTACCCTCCCGTGGAAATGGACTTCGATCCGTTACTGAACTCGGTGAGAACGGTAACCATGCCCGCGGTGATCAGTGGGAAACTCGCCGCAACCGCTACCGCCCTGGCCGAACGGTCTGTTACCCTGCTCGACGGTGTCGGGGTATTTGCCATTGAAATGTTTATAACCCCGGCGGGAGAGGTGTTGATCAACGAAATTTCGCCCAGGGTGCATAATTCCGGCCACTTGACTCTGGATGCGTGCAACGTCTCGCAATTCGAGCAGCATGTGCGCGCGGTGGCGGGCCTGCCGTTGGTCGCAATAAAGCAGGAATCCCCGGCCGCGATGCTGAACATTTTGTATGACGAGGCCATGCGCGGCAGCTGCCCCGGCGTACCCGTGGTAGAGCAGGCCGTTGAGCCCGGCACCAGGGTGTACTGGTATGGCAAGACACCCGGCAGCGCCGGCCGCAAAATGGGCCACATCAATAGTGTGGCCCCCAGTGTTAACGCAGCCGTGGAGCTGGCAGACCGCGCACTGGGGAAACTCTCGGCACCTTCCGGCGAACAGGCGGCATGAGCGCACTGGTTGGTATCATCATGGGCAGCGATTCAGACCTGCCGATCATGCGCGCCGCGTCTGAGATGCTGGCGCAGTTCGGCGTGGCCAGTGAGATTGATATCGTAAGTGCCCATCGCACACCGGAAAAACTGCATGAATACGCGACCACTGCGGAGGCGCGGGGCCTCAGGGTGATCATCGCGGGGGCCGGCGGCGCCGCCCACCTGCCCGGCATGGTGGCGGCCATCAGCGTGCTGCCTGTGATCGGTGTGCCGGTCAGCGCTACACGGCTGCAGGGTATGGACGCGCTGCTGTCGATCGTGCAAATGCCTGTTGGCGTGCCGGTGGCGACGGTGGCGATTGATAATGCCGCCAACGCGGCGATCCTCGCCGTGCAGATGATCGCGACCGGCGACCCTGAACTCAGGGAGCGGCTGCGCGACTACAAGCGAGGCCTGAGCGACAAGGTCATGGATAAATCCCGAGCCGTGCGGAGCGAGCAGTAAACCTGGCGGCTGCGACACTGATCAGGAGTGGTTCTCTCATGCGTTTACTTTGCCTCGCACTGGGTATGATTGTCAGCACGGGCGCACAGTCGCTGGAAACACTCAGCAGGGAGGAACTGCTGGTTCTGTGCCGATCAGATAAGCCCGCCGAAGTAGCCGTTTGCAGCGGTTATATCAACGGTTTCCTGGACGGTGCCTTTGCCACTGATCCAGGTGTTGTCGACAGCGTGGTGAGCCAAATACA
>JAOUDU010000044.1 GCA_029859085.1 Gammaproteobacteria bacterium
AGCAGGGCTTTCTTTGGCCAACCGTTGCCCGCCAAGCAGGCCGTCTCGCGCACGCTGGAGAACCCCTTCGGCTACTACGACCGGGAACTCACCAAAAACCTGCGGGACCGCAAGGAAATTTTTGACTACGCCCCGCGGGAAGCCACACCCTGGCCGGCACACCCCCGGGGTTTCCGGGAAGCACTCCAGGATTACGCCGGGGCCTGCCACCGGGTCGCCCTGCGACTGCTCGAGCTGTGTTGCCGGGGCCTGGGTGCCGAGCCCGCCAGTCTCGAGTGCCACTTCGGGCGCGGGCACAGCAGCTTTCTCAGGCTCAACCACTATCCGGTGGACGACCACCTGGCCGGCACCGATGCCCCCGTCCCCGGGCCCTTTGGCATCAGCCAGCACTCGGATGCCGGGGCGCTTACGCTACTGCTGCAGGACGAGGTGACGGGCTTGCAGGTGCTGCGGCACGAGCGCTGGTGCGACGTGGTGCCGGTGCCCGGCACCCTGACCATCAACATCGGTGACATGCTGCAGGTCTGGTCCAATGACCGCTACCGTGCGCCCCTGCACCGGGTAAGGGCCAGTGGCGACCGGGCGCGATTCAGCGCCGCCTACTTCCTGAACCCCGACTACAACACCGTGGTGGCGCCGCTGGCAACGACCGTAGCCGCCGCCGCTCCCGCCAGGTTCCGCCCGGTACACTGGGGCGAGTTCCGCCACCAGCGGGCCCTGGGAGACTATGGCGACTACGGGGAGGAAATCCAGGTCTCCCACTTCCGCACCGAATGAGCGAAACCCCGCTGTACGATGCCTACCGCCGCTTCCTGGCCGACGCGGGCACCCCATTCACGGTTCCAGGCCACAAGCGCAATCCCGAACTGACCGACCCGCTGCTGGCCCTTGACGTGCCACAGTACGGGGGCGTGGAAGACCGCCGGGTTTCAAAGAAACGCCTGGCCGGCGCCGAGCGCCTGGCCGGTGAATTGTGGGGAGCGCCCTGGTGCGGCTTCTCGGTGCAGGGGTCGTCCCACGGCAACGAGGCCATCGCGCTGACCGTGGGCAAACCGGGAGACAAGGTGATCGTCGCGCGGACCCTGCACAAGTCGCTGTTCTTCGGGCTGGTGCTCGCCGGGCTCGTCCCGGTGTGGGTGCGACCCGATATCGACACCGAAACCGGGCTGACGGCCGGTATGCCGGTGGAGCGAATCAGGCAGGCCCTGCGCGAACACCCCGATGCCCGGGCGGTGATGCTGGTGGAACCCAGCTATGTGGGTGGCGTTTCCGACGTCGCGGCGATCGCGAAGGCGGCGCACGAATACGGTATTCCGCTGACCGTCGACGCCGCCTGGGGAGCACACCTGGGATTCCATCCCGACCTGCCTCCCCACGCTATCCAGGCCGGGGCGGATATCCTGGTGACCAGCGTCCACAAGCACATCACCGGCTTCACCCAGTCTTCCATGGTGCTGGCGCAGGGCGAGCTCATCAACCGGGAGCGGCTGGAGGCCGCTTTCGAGGGCCTGCACACAACCAGCCCCTCCGGCGCCATCTTCGCCTCCATCGACCGGGCCCGCGGCCTGTTGCAGGACCGCGGCGAGGAACTCCTGGGCAACGCCATTCGCATCGCCGGCGAGGCCCGCACACGCCTGCGCGAAATCCCGGGGCTGGGTGTGGTCGGCAGTGAAATCTCCCGGCGCTGTCCCGCACTGCTGATGCACGACCCGACCAAGGTGGTGCTCACCCTGCCCGGCACCGGCGCTGATGGACAGGTGGTTGCCGATGTACTTGAACAAAGAGGTATCCACCTGGAGTTCGCGGACCGGGATACCTTCTGCCCGGTTATCACCCTGGCCGATACCGACGCAACAGTAGACAGGATGGTGTCGGCGATCACCCGCGCGATCGGGGAACATCGCGGCGCGCCGCGAGCGCTGGTGCCCGCCACGGCGTGGACGGTGATACCCGATACCGTGATGTCGCCCCGGGACGCCTATTTCGCGGACCACGAGCGGGTGCCCGCGGCGAGGGCCATTGGCCGGATCGCGGCGGAGACCGCGGTGCCCTATCCGCCGGGCATACCCGCCCTCGCGCCGGGGGAGAGAATCCAGGCCGATGTACTGCGGGCGCTGCACGCCGAGGTGGCCGGCGGCACCCGGGTCGCCTACTGCGGCGACCCGTCGCTGGAAACGATACTGGTGGTCAGCGAATAAGCGCCGCGCTGGCCGCGGGGTTCAGCAGTTTTATCGTGCGGGTGGCGAGTACCTTGGCGTCACTGCCGTCAAGGATAAGCCGGCGCAGTTGGGCGGTGCCCAGGGCAGGGTCGAGTGCAAGCAGTTTGGCGGCGAGGTTGAGCACCTGGGGAGATGACATCGAGGTGCCGTTGAACTTGATGCGGTTGCCCCCCGGCACATAGCTCTCCACTTCGAAGCCGTTGGCGTAGATATCCACCTTGCCCAGGCTGGTAAAGCTGGTCTCGTCACCGGCCGCGTCCACCGCACCGACGCTGAGCATATTGGGGTAGTCGTAACCGCTGGGATAAAACTCGTCGAACTTCACATCGTTGTCGGAGTTGCCGGCGGAGGTGATAAACAGGATATCCTTCGCGTCGCGGATCGATTCGCGCAGGGCCGTATCGCCAATGGTGAAGATCTCCCGCGCGAGCTTCCTGCGCTCCTCGGGAGACCCGCCCGCATTGTGGGCCTCCAGCGCCTCCTCGATACTGCGCAGCGAGCCGCCCCAGCTCATATTCACAGCCCTGACACCGCTGGCCTTGAAATAATCGACCGTCTCGCGGATGGATTTCGCCTCGGCCCGGGCCAGCTCGAGGGTGGGCTCCTCGGGAATCACCGTGTGCGAATAGGTTATGCGCGCCACCAGTAACCGGATAAAGGGATTGCCCTCCACCGCGATCCCGGCAACATGGGTGCCGTGGGCGTAGTTGCCGTACATATCCAGGGATTCGAGGAAATCCTTGACCTGGTCCTGGTCCAGCGCCGCGAGGCGCTTGCGCAGGGCGCTGGCCTCGGCGCTGTCGACGCCGGACTGGATATCCCCCAGCCCCTTCATGTCGGACTGCATGAGCGCAGGGTCCCCTTTGAATTCACCGATGGGGTACAACAGCGAGCGCTCCTTGTTGGAATGAAGGTCGTAGGCGATACCGTGGATATCGTCCACGAAGCCATTGGTATCGTCATCGATACCATTGCCGGGGATCTCGCGGACGTTGCTCCACAGCAACGGGACGAAAGCATCGATGGCGGTGTCCACGCCGCTGTCCCAGATGGCGACCACCACCGGGCTGGCCTTCGCGGTGGCATCCAGCACGAACTGGCGATCCTTCCAGATGTCCTTCTTGCTGGCGGTATTGGCGGCGATTTTCGCCGAGTAGAGTTCGTTGACCACCGGCGCATCCGGCAGGAAGTAATCCAGGGTAACGCCGGCCGATACCAGGCTGGAGGCGATGTCGTAGCTGATCTCACCTGAAGTCCGGTCGACGATGGGCTGGTAGGAGGATTCGAGATTACCCAGCACAAAGGCCCTGCTGAGAATCTCGGTGCGGCCCCGGGCGCTCTTCAGGTTGTCCTGTACCACCGCGTAGTCCAGCGCCTGCAGTGCCTGCTCCAGATTCTGTTTCAGCGCCTTGTCGGTATCGCCGCCGGACAGGCGGGCTTTGGCCAGCGCCTCGGAATACAACCCCATGGTCAACCTGTTGGCCTCCTTGGTCTCCAGCGCACGCTGCTTTGCCAGCAGGTCGAGGCAGTCCTGCCAGCGCATCTCCAGCAGAGCGATGCTGCCCAGCACCGCGTAATAGTCCCGCACGGTGGTATCGTCCCGGATATCGTAGGTGGCCAGGTCCCGGAGAATATCGGCCTGCACCGCCTGCGCCAGCTTCAGCAGGGCGGGCCGGTTGCGGGGCAGGTAGAGGTCGGTCACCTTGAGGTCCAGGCGATAAGTATGGCGGGGAAGATCGTCCTTGCGGGCGATGACCGGCTTGTCCGCCCCGGGCCGGGCAACAACCGCTTCTGTCGCACTGGCGATGCCTGCCGTGGACAGCGCCGCCAGCGACAGCGCGAGGCAGGCGACGATCTGTTTCAGTGACATTCGGTATTCTCCTGTTGTTGGGCGGGGCATGATCGCGGATTTCAGGTACTGATCAGATGCTGAAAGGTTCGTACAGGGGGTTGCTCCCGGCGAGCACGCTGGCGCAGCGGGCCTCGTAACCGGGCTTGAAATCATCGTGGGTAAATATCCAGAACTGCTCCTGGCGTATCCCCTGGAAGACCCTGTCGGCGCAGTCGGCGGGCGCCATGCCTGCGGCGATACCGGCGCGCAGGAACCCCATGAATTGGGCATTGGCGTCAGGGGACGCCGTATGGCCGGGGCTGCGCCCGAGACCGGAATCGGCTATTCCGGTGGCGATGGGCCCGGGGCAGAGCACGGACGTTTTCAGCAGCGCGCCGATACCCTGCAGTTCGTAGTGCAGGGTTTCAGTCAATGCGACCACCGCCTGCTTGCTGACGGTGTAGGGCCCCATCAGCGGCGAGGCCAGCAAACCGGCCACTGAAGAGGTGTTTACAATGTGGCCCGGACTGTTCTGCGCGAGCATCCGGGGGACAAAACTGTGTATGCCGTGAACCACGCCCATCAGGTTGATGTTGAGGATCCACTGCCAGTCCGCGATGGGGCGCTCCCAGCTGTAACCGCTGATCAGGACACCGGCATTGTTGAACAGCAGGTCGACCCGGCCACACTGCGCGAAGGCGGTCTCGGCCAGGGCGGCCACCTGGTCCGCCCTGGCGACATCGGTGGGTACCGCGATGACGCTGGCACCGGCGGCGGCCAGCTCCGCTGCCAGGCTGTGCAACGGGTCGGGCTGCAGGTCAGCCAGCACCACCTGCATGCCCTCCGCAACGCACTGTCTGGCCAGGGCCCGGCCGATACCGCCGGCGGCACCGGTAACCACTGCGACACCGCCCCTGAATTCCCGCATGATGACCCCGTGTAAGACGCTGTAAGTGGCCGCTAGGATAGCGCACTCAGCACCAAGCTGCAGGGGTCAATGCAGGGGTCAATGCAGCACTACACCCCCCGGGCCGCGCGCAGCAACCCGGGGTAATAGACCGCGAGGGAGGCTGCCCGCACGCACACAAAGACCACGAACGCGCACCAAAGCCCCTGGTTGCCATACACCGGCGCCAGCCACCACCAGGCCAGCAGGTAGGCGACAACCGAAGAGATGGACGCATTGCGCATCTCCCGGGTGCGGGTGGCGCCAATAAAAATCCCGTCCAGCTGAAACGCGGCGAAGGACAGCAACACATACAGTCCTGCCCAGGGCAGGGATGCCGCCGCGGACTCCCGCACCGCATCGATATCCGTCAATGCCGCGATCACCCGATTGCCGAAGCAGACGATCAACAGGGCCAGCACGATGGCAGTCACCGCCGCCAGTTCGGTCGACTGCCGCACCGCCGCGACCAGGTCCCGGCGCTTTTTTGCCCCCAGGGCTTCACCAACCAGCGCCTCGGCGACAAAGGCGTAACCGTCGAGGAAAAAAGCGCTGAAGGACACCAGCTGCAACAGGATATGGTTGGCTCCGAGTACCGCATCACCAAACTGCGCGCTCTGGTTGGTAAACCACGCAAATGCAAACAGCAGCAACAGGGTCCTGACCAGGATATCGGTATTGGCTGCCATCAGGCGCAGCATCTTCTGGCCGTCGCCGATCCGGGCCCGGGGCCAGAACGGCTCCGCATCGGTCTGGCGCCGGCGCAATACCCCGACCACCAGCGCAGTGGCCAGGATCACCGTCATCCACTCCGCCAGCACCGTGCCCAGGGCGATACCTTCGGCACCCCAGCCCAGCACGCCGGCAAACAACACATCCAGCACAATGTTCGTGCCGTTCAGGAACACCTGCACCAGCAGTAAATGACGACTCCGGCCGAGCCCGATCAGGCAGCCGGTCAGGGCGAAGATAGTGAGGGTGGCGGGGGCGCCCCAGATGCGCACGCTGAAATAGGCACGGGTTATCGACTCAACCCCGGCACTGCCATCGAGGAGCGCCAGCGAGAGTTCCGCCAGGGGCCACTGCAGCAGGACAATGGCGACGCCAAGCCCCGCGCTCAGCAGCATGGCCCGGCCGAGTGTGGCCCGCACCTCCGCCTCATCCCCGGCCCCGGCCGCCTGGGCTATGAAGCCCGTGGTACCCATGCGCAGGAAACCGAAACTCCAGTAGATGAAACTGAAGATCATGGCGCCGAAGGCTATCGCACCCAACTGCGGCAGGCTGCCGAGGTTGCCGATGACGGCGGTATCCGCCAGGCCCAGCAGGGGCACGGCCGCATTGGCCAGGATGATCGGCCAGGCTCTCTGCCAGATTGCCCCGTGATTCATTTTATTCGCACCAGCCAAATCAATATTTGCTCACAACCATTGGCATTGGCTACCCTACGCCCCTCCACCCGCTGCGGGCAACATTGTAATGAACCTATTGAAAAAGCTGGCGTCGGCCGCCGCTGTCACCCTGCTGCTGGTACTGGCGGGCCTGGACGCCTGGGGCTACCTGACCCTGGGCCACCTGGAGCCCGGGAGCGACCAGCCCCATGACCGCAATGCCAACACAGTCACCATGGTCTTTGGCGCAACCGGATCGGTGGGAGACGGGCTGCTCAAAGCCGCGATGGAGGACCCGGAGGTTGAGAAAATCTACGTGGTATCCCGGCGCAGCTCACCGCGCATCGAGGCCGGCGTCGCATCCGGCAAAGTGGAACTGGTACTGCAGCCGGATTTTACCAATTATGGCAACCTTGCCCCGATACTGGGGGAGGTAAATACGGTATTGTGGGGCCTGGGCACTTCCTCACTGCAGGTGGACGATGCCACCTACACCCGGATTCACGTCGATTTCCCCGTGGCATTTTTGACCGCCTGGCTGGCGGCCAGGACGCAGGCTCCCATGTCATTCCACTACGTTACCGGCATGGGAACTGACGCCAATGGCAGCGCCCACTGGGCGCGGGAAAAGGGCCGGGCGGAAATCGCGCTGGCCGCGATGGCCAGGGGCAGCGGATTGCGCACCTTCGGTTATCGCTCCGGGTTTATCCGGCCGGCGTCCGACCGGGCAAACCCGGCCCATTACCTGCTGGAGTACCTGCTCCGGCCCGGCCAGCTGGCGATCAGCTCTGAAGACCTGGGCAGGGCCATGCTGGAAATCAGCGCGCGCACCGGGGAACTTGCGAATGGCACCGTGGTCGACAACGCTGACAGCATCGCCTATGCAAGGGCTTATCGCGAAACCGCGGGCTGACGGGGCGGGCCATTGCGCTGCCACCGTAAATTGATATAGCGTGTCACCGCTCATCGCGTCCGGTTGACGCCAGCAACACGGGCCGCTCGATGCGGCGGAGAGATATATGGCCGGTTTAGCCCTGCCCTTCCTGCTGCCCCCGATCCGGGACCAGCAGCTTGAATACACCAAGTACCTGAATTTCCTGGTCGCCCTGACGGCGCGGCGCAGGAATGCGATCCATGTGCCCTCAAAGCCCTTTGACCTGAGCATCAACCCGTCCACCGCCTGCCAGCTGGCCTGCCCGAACTGTGAAACCGGCAACGGCACCATGACCCGCCCCGCCACCAACCTGGCGCCCAGCCTGCACTCGCATATGCTTGCCGGGGTGGCCGATGAGCTCTTCATCATCCGCTATTTCGGCACCGGCGAAAGCCTGCTCAACAAAAAATTCCCCGAGTTGATGCGGGAGATCAGGGGCAAGGAAATCTTCACGTTCATGACCACCAACCTGAGCTTCAGGTTTACCGATAAACAGATCGACGACATCCTGCAATCTGGTATCAACCTGATCGGCGTGTCCCTCGATGGCATCACCCAGGAAAGCTATGCCCGCTACCGGGTCAACGGCGAACACGACCTGGTAGTAAGCAATATGCGGCGCCTGATCGAGCGCCGCGACGAACTGGGTTTGCAATACCCCCTTGTGGAATGGCGCTACCTGGTCTTCAGGCACAACGAGCATGAGGTGGAAACCGTTCGCAAACTGGCCCAGGAGTACAAGGTCGACCTGCTGGAATTTGCCGAGGGCTACGCTCCCCGCGATGACCCCGCTGCACCGGTGCAGCGGCTGGAGAAATTCAACGTCAAGCAGGCCATGACCGGGCCCGCGCTGGACGCCGCGACCCGGGCCAAGAACACGGTCATGCGGAGCATGATGATGCGGCAGGAATTCGAACACAGGCTGCCCCCCAGGCAGCTGAAATTCCGCAAATGCGACTGGCATTACTTCAGCTCGTACTGGTACCCCGATGGCGGTGTCGGGCCCTGCTGCATAGCCACCGATATCTCGGAGGATTTCGGGCATATCTCCATGGAGAACAGTTTTGCGGATATCTGGAACGGGCCCCAGTACAGCGATGCGCGCGCGCTGTTTCACAAGGGCAGCACCAGCGAGAGCTTCTGCAGGAGCTGCCGCAGCAAGCCGACCATGGACCGGTTTTTCATCACCTCGGTAAAGGGGATTTTACTGAATGCGCCCAGCTGGGTACTGAAAACGCTGGCGCAGGACACCGACCGCTTCTTCCTGCCGATCGACGAGTACTACCTGAGCAACGAGCTGAAAGCGCTGCGGAATTTTCCGAGGGCGTACAACGGCAATTTCAGCGACCAGGTCCGGCATATCCGCAAGCTTGCGGAAAGGAATATCGTGATGGAGCCGCATCTCAAGCCGCTGGCCGAGTTGCTGGAAACCCCGTTGAACCTGCCCAGGCGCACCTTCAATGACCACCTGGCGGAAACGAAGGGCAGGATACGCCTGGTAATGAAAAAGGCGAAGTACGCGGTAAATACCCTGCGTTAATCCCCGGGTCGGCGCACCACCCGATACGCTATATAAAACGGCAACAGCGTCACGAGGGCCAGCAGGCTGCGGCCCGTCACTCCCGCACGGCCAGCCGCGCGGCGGCAACCAGCAGCAGGCAGCCCACGCCGAACTCTATAGCTATGGATTGCCCGGCGAAGGCGGCATCGTGGACCAGCCAGGCGAGGATGCGGGCACAGCCCACACCGAGCAGCATCAGGGCGGGGACATGGAACCAGCGACGCTCCGAGGTGATTACCGCAACCAGGATCATGATGCCCAGGGCCAGGAAAACGACTGACAGGTCACCGATCTGGTTGCTGCGCCCGATGCCATCGAGCAGCGGCATTCCGAATTCATTCGCGACCTGCGCGGGAACAACCAGCCAGCCCAGGCCGATAACCACAAAGAGTATGCCGGGGAGGGTCACCAGTATCCGGAGTAACGTGTTCATTGCCATATTTCCTTTCTTATTGTTCGTTTGAGGGTCGATACTGACAGGGACCATTTTCCACGTTCACCCGGGTAACTGTCCAGCAAAGCCCGTCAGTTCAGTTCGCGGTGTCGCACCCGGCAGCGACCGGCTAAACTCAATTGGAACCTGGGCCAACCTGGAACCCAGGCAATAGCGGGAGCACAGATGAGGGAAGTCGTTATCACGCGCGAGCCGGTAGAGCTCTACAAGATTCTCAAGTTCGAGGGCCTGGTGGAGAGCGGCGGACAGGCGAAAACCGTGATTGCCGGGGGGCTCGTACTGGTCAATGGCGCAGTGGAGACCCGCAAGCGCCGGAAAATCCTCAGCGGCGATGTTATAAAATTCGCCGGCGAGGAGCTGACGATGCGGCTCGGCTGACCCGGACAGGCAAGTGCGGGCTGGCCGGCATCTCCCGCCACTCCGATTCAGGCTACACTTACGCACCTGTTAAACCAACACACCGCAAAAGAGGGAGATTACATGCGCGCATGGAAAGTTCACCAGTTCGGCGTCCCCGCGGAGGTCATGAAGCTCGACCTCCACTGCGACGAGTTCGAGCCGGGACCGGGACAGGTCAAGGTCAGGGTGGAGGCCGCCGGGCTGGGCCTGCCCGACGTCTTCATGTGCGGCAACAACTACCCGCTCACGCCACCGCTACCCTTCACGCCATCCCAGGAAGCCGCAGGTAAGGTCATCGCCATCGGCGAGGGGGCGGACCCCGCGCTGCTGGGCACCAGGGTACTGGGACCCACACTGTTCCAGGCCCAGCGGGGCGGCCTGGCCGATGCCTGCCTGATGTACGCCCAGGCGGCATTCCCCATTCCGGATGAAATGCCGGGGGAGGAGGCGGCCGGCTTTTTCATCCCGTTTCTCACGGCGTGGATCGGCCTGGTGCGGCGGGCACGCATGACAGCGCAGGATACGGTGCTGGTACTGGGCGCTTCAGGCAGCTCGGGCAGCGCGGCTGTGCAACTGGCCAGGGCCAAGGGCGCCCGTGTCATCGCGGTTGCCGGCGGCCCGCAAAAGGCCGAATTCTGCCTGGGACTGGGGGCGGATGCGGTCATCGATCACCGCTCCCAGGATATCACCGCGACAACTATGGAACTCACCGGCGGCAAGGGCGCCAGCGTGGTCTACGACCCGGTTGGCGGTGTGGCGGGCAGGGCGGCATTCAAGGCCACCGCCTTCGAGGGCCGCTTCGTCGTGATCGGCTACGCCAGCGGCGAGTGGCCGAAGATCGACCTGCCGGAAACCCTGCCCAGGAATATCTCGCTGGTGGGCGCCATGCCGGTGGGCTATCCCCCGGAGCTGTTCCTGGAAGCTCACCGCGACCTCATCGACCACTGGCGCAAGAGGGAGCTGAAAGCGTCCAACATCCAGGTGTTCGAGTTTGAAGACGCGCTCAAGGCCGTGGAGCATATTGCCGGTGGCAAGGTTGAAGGTAAGGTGGTTGTGAGAGTTGGCACGAGGTAACA
>JAOUDU010000596.1 GCA_029859085.1 Gammaproteobacteria bacterium
GTGGTGATGACGCCGCCGCTTTCCCTGATCACTTTCATGCCGCGGTTGTAGCTGGCGAGCATGGTGCCCTCGACGGTGGCCATGGGTACATAGAATTCGCCCCTGGCGTGTTCGCCGTTGACCAGCAGCGGCCCTGCCAGCCCGATCGGTATCTGGGCGACGCCAAAGAGGTTCTCGATGTTGCCGGACATATCTGCCGGGTTGAACGAAAACTGCCGGGTATGGTTCAGTTTTGCCGGGGTGTTTTCCTCGATGAAGGCCTGGCGCTCGGCAATGATCGCGGCGCTGTAGTCGTCTTCATTGGAACGGGGTATTTTCTTGCTCACAGTCGTCTCCCTTGGTCTGGTGCACGGCTGAAACTACGCGCTTGCACTGGTGGCGTCAACACGCAGTCGGGTCGCGACAGGGCCAGATTTATATGGAAGGAAGAAAGCCGAATGGGCTATTCTCGGACGCCCCCGTTTTCGACAGGTACCCTTGCAATGAGCCGACTATCCCGGTTGAGTCGTTCCATCCGCGGCAGTGTCGCCGTCGTCACCGGTTCGGCGAGCGGCATGGGTCGCGCCACGGCGTTCCTTTTTGCGGACGAAGGCGCGCGGCTGGCGATTATCGATGTCAATCAACCGGCACTCGAAGAGGTCGCGACACAAATCCGGCGGGCGGGTGGCGAGGTACTGGCCATTGCCGCCGACTGCTCCGTGCAGGCGGCAGTGGTCGCCGCGGTGGAGCAAACAGCTGCGCACTTCGGCGGCATCGATATCCTGGTAAACAATGCGGGCCTGGTACTGCCATCGATGCTCGACGACGAGGCCTATGACGACAGCTGGCAGAAGTCGCTAGACGTCATGGTGGGCGCACAGCAGTGGGCAATCCGTGCGGCCCGGCCCTGGCTGGCCAGGGCCGGGCACCCGCGCATCGTCAATATTGCCTCTACCGAGGCGCTGGGCGCCACGGCCAATAACAGCCCCTACGTGGTGGCAAAACATGCCTCCCTCGGGCTCACCAGAGCGATGGCCGTGGAGCTGGGAAAGGACGGGATTACGGTGAACTGCGTCTGCCCGGGCCCCATTCACACCGCGATTACCGCGGCAATTCCCGCCGCGGACAAGGAGGTTTTCGCCCGCCGCCGGACCGCGTTGCGCCGCTATGGTGATCCCGAGGAGGTGGCCCATATTACCCTGGCCCTGGTGTTACCCAGCGCCGGCTTTGTCACGGGTGCCGCCATCCCGGTGGATGGCGGGTTGACCATCCGCAATGCCTGAACAACCCGCCCCGAATGAGGATCAGTTGTGAACAGCGAAAAGACAGCGAAGCATTTTGACCTCACCGGCAAAGTAGCGCTGGTTACCGGCGGCACACGGGGCCTCGGCCTCGCCATGGCGCGGGCCTTTGCCGACGCCGGTGCCAGCGTGGTGGTCAGCAGCCGGAAAGCCGGGGCCTGCGCCGAGGCGGCCCGCACTATCCGCGAGGACACCGGTGCCCGGTGTATCGGCGTGCCCTGTCACGTGGCCGATTGGGACGACTGTGACGCGCTCGTTGCGGCGGCCTACGGTGAATTCGGCAAGGTAGACGTGCTGGTGAATAATGCAGGCATGTCACCACCCTATGAGAGCCTCGTATCCGTCAGCCGCGAATTGTTCGACAAGGTGATCGGCGTAAACCTCGCCGGGCCCTTTCGCCTGTCGGCGCTTGTCGGCACACGGATGGCCGCAGGGGAGGGCGGCTCCATCATCAACATAAGCAGCACCGCCGCGGCCATGCCCACATCCAGTGAAATACCCTATGGCGCGGCAAAGGCCGGGCTGCAGAACATGACCACCGGGCTCGCCCATACCTTCGGTCCCGGGGTCCGCTGTAACTGCATCATGCCGGGCCCATTTCTCACCGATATATCCAAAGCCTGGGATATGGCGGCCATGAACGACCTGTTCGACAGGATGATTCCCCTGGGGCGCGCCGGCCGGGCAGACGAGATCGTCGGCGCGGCCCTGTACCTGGCCAGCGATGCGTCCAGCTATACCAACGGTGCGATCATCAAGATCGATGGCGGTATGTCCTTCGCCGCCAGTTGAGCACCCTCGCGGGCTCCACGGTTCTCGCCCGGGCACAGCGCCTGCCTATATCTGTTATACTGCGCGCCTTTCCATGCCAGAACTCAACGTGACCGATACCGCTTTTTCATCCCTGCCACTGCCGGGGGCCCAGCTGGACAACCTGAACAGCCTTGGCTATCACCATATGACAGCCATCCAGGCCGCCGCACTCCCGCTGGCGCTTGCCGGCGCGGACCTTGTTGCCCAGGCCAGGACCGGCAGCGGTAAAACCGCTGCGTTTGCCCTGTCGCTGCTGGACCGCCTGAATCCGCGCGACTTCGGCACCCAGGCGCTGATCCTGTGTCCGACCCGGGAGCTGGCCACCCAGGTTGCCGCCGAGATTCGCCGGCTGGCCCGCTACCGGCAGAATATCAAGGTGGTCACCCTCTGCGGCGGCCAGTCCATCGGGCCGCAAATCGGCTCCCTCGAGCACGGCGCGCACGTGGTGGTGGGCACGCCAGGGCGCATCAGCGACCACCTGCGCAAAAATACCCTGTCCCTTTCCCGGGTGAATTGCCTGGTGCTGGACGAGGCCGACCGGATGCTGGAGATGGG
>JAOUDU010000597.1 GCA_029859085.1 Gammaproteobacteria bacterium
GCGTGGCGCTGCGCGTGGTCCCGCGACCAGTCGGTCCCGTCAAATGCGCGCCGGGCGGCGGCTATGGCCGCATCCACGTCTGCCGCGGAGGCATCAGCTGCCCGGCCAATCGATTGGGCCGTCCATGGGCAGATATTGTCATAGGTTTTGTTGCCCTCTGCGGGGCGCACTGCGCCATCCACGTACAACATGGCATCTGCTAGTTTGTCCATTACGGTTTCCTCTTATAGAAATAGGTGCTCAAGGGCGGCGATTTTCAGTGATTTGACTGGATAAGTCATGCGCGGACCGAATAACCATCACCTGCGCCGGCAGCGTGTTTCGCCGCGACAAAACCCCAGGTGAACGATGGGCCGATGCTGCCGCCCGCGCCGGGACTGGTGCGACCCATGACCGAGGCGGTTGAGGTGCCGGTCGCGTAGAGTCCCGCGATGACCGAGCCGTCCTCGCGTAATACCCTGGCGTACTCATCCGTGACGATGCCGCCGAAGGTACTGACGTCGCCCGGATAGACCTGGATCGCATAAAACGGCCCCCGCTCGATAGCCCCCAGTGTCGGGGAGGCCGGCTCCAGCGCATCCCCCAGCCAGCGGCTGTACGCGTGATCGCCGCGCTGGAAATCCTCATCGTGCCCGCTGCGCGCAAAGCCATTGAATCTCTCCACTGTAGCCCGCAGCCTGTCCGGCGGGATACCGCAGTCGTCGGCCAGCGCCTCCAGGGTTGCGCCGCTGCGCAGGAACCGCTCTTGGTGCCAGGCCTTCGGTTTCTTGCGACCCGGCATGCTGCCTGCCAGCATATATTTATCGAGGTACTGGCTGTCCATCACCAGCCAGCTGGGAACGGCCGGTGATTGCCGGTCGCGTTCACGCATCGCCTTGCAGACTTCGAAGTAGGAGTGGGCCTCGCGCATATAGCGTTCGCCGCCCTGGTCCACGACGATGCTGTGGGGCTTGGTTATGTCGCCGTGGACGATCACCGGCTTCGCCGGGGTCTCACCCGGCGGCAGCGCCACCGGGTTGCCCACTCGCTCTTCCATCTGGGCGATAGCGGCGCCGATGCGGACCGCCTCCTCGATCATTTCGCCAGTATCGCCGGGGGCGGTGTTGGTCCACTGCACGGATGTGCCCGGGATATACTGGTCCAACATACGCTGGTTGCGGGAAAAGCCGCCGGCGTTGATCAGTACACCCGAGCGGGCGCCAATACGCCAGGCGCTACCGGCTTTATCGGTCACCACTCCCGTGACGCGGCCATCCTCGAGCAGCAACTCCTTCACCCCTGCTTCGGTGCGAATCTCCACGCCGGCTGCGAGCGCGGCGTGCAGCATCTGCCCCTGCAGGGCCTGCCCGGCGGTGGCCAGGTGCCTGCCGCTGAGCCTGGTGAAGAGGGTGCGCCCGAGAATCCTTGCGAGCACCTTCTTGCTGGGCCAGGAACGCTTCACATACGGCAGCTCCATCGCCTCGTCGAGGTTGGCCGCCAGCGGCAGAAAACCCGGGCGCAGTTTCGACTTCCATTTACCCAGCCGGTTGATGTCGAACAATTCCGAGACCACGGTCCGGCCCGGCACCGACTCCCCGGGGGCATCGTAATAGTCGGGCCAGGACGGCAGGCGCCGCAGGCGTATGCCCTGGTCCACCAGGAAATCCACCATTGCCGGCGCCTCCTCGACATAGGCGAGGCGCCGCTTGTGGCTGGTCCCCGGGGTGTCGTCGCGATCACCGATGGTTGCATCGAGATAGGTAATCGCCTGCTCACGGCTGTCCCCGATACCCTGGCTTTTCATAAATCGATTGTCGGGAATCCACATCACCCCGCCGGAAATGGCGGTGGTTCCGCCGACCAGTTCGGTCTTCTCCAGTACCAGCACACTCTTGCCCGCCTGGCGCATCACCAGGGCGGCGCACATCGATCCGCCACCACTGCCAACGACCACGAAGTCAAAGGTCTCGTTCATCTGTCGGGACGCCTCCATCCTTACTGCAGCGCCCGCGCATGCAGGCAAATCATTTCGGCACTCAGGTCCGCTGGCAGGTCTATCAACGTGCGGAAAACACCGGTGACCGAGTTGAACTGGGAGATGGGCCGTTTGCGCAGGTCTATGCCCGCGGCGGCGGCGGCCTGGTGAAACTCCGCGGCCGCTGCCGGGTCCACGTCCCAGGTCTTGCCCTCCTCAAACATTGCGCCCGCCCGCACGTTTGACACGCGTATACCGTCGGGCTCCAGCTCGTGGTAAAGGCTGCTGGAAAAGCGCTCCAGGCCGGCCTTGGAGCTCTGGTACACCGACAGGTGGGGCATTGTCATACCCACCGATTCGCTGGTCACATTGATGATATGGGCGCCCCTGCCCATCATCGGGACTGCCGAGCGCACGCACAGCATCGGCCCGGCAAGGTTGATGGCTACGGCACCGAGGATCTGCTCGTCGCTGGCATTGACGACCCTGAACGGTTCGAAAATCGCCGCATTGTTGATGAGCACGTCGATACGGGGATGGCGGGCGGCAATAACCCTGAAGGCCTCCCTGACGGATTCCGGTGACGCGACATCACAGCCAACTCCCATCGCGCCATTTCCCAGTTCCTCCGCCACGACCTGTACTTTGCTCGCAGTGCGCCCCAGCAGCACCACGCTTTCACCGTCCC
>JAOUDU010000598.1 GCA_029859085.1 Gammaproteobacteria bacterium
GTTTCGGGTCGACGCCAGCCCGGTTCCGCAGGGAGCAGTGCTCCGCCTGAGTCAACAACACGGAGGGTTGCACATGTCACCCCGAAATCCCTATCGCCCGTTCACGCCCGATCCCGAAATGATGGCGCTGCGACCGCCGGTGACGGGTAACGAGATCAACGGCCTCGGGGAAACCGCAGTGCGCCGGCCCGCAGTGGTGTACTGGGCGCCGAATCCCGACGACATCCCTTTCGGCGAGGTGCAGAAATGGTTCTACCGGCGCGAACCGCCGGACCCGGAGTTGATGCGCGAGCGCGCCCGCCGCCGGGAAATACTGGAAGCGCCCCTGCCGGACCTGGCAGCCAGCCCGGTCGATCGCCCGCCGCAGGAATGGACCGCACTGCTCGATGAATTCGTCACCGGGGGCCATTGCGAGCGGGTCGGGGTGACCCGGATGCAGCCGCAGTGGCTTTTCGAGAACCAGCAGACCCGGTTCGGGACCGTGATCATGCTGGCCGTCCGGCACGATTACGAACAGCTCAAATCGGCACCTGACCAGGTGGCCGGCGCCGAGGTTACCCGCCAGTACGGCCGCGCCGCCGCCGCGGCCAAAAAGGTCGCGGGCTGGTTGCGCGAGCAGGGCTGGGACGCCGAGCCGGTTACCGGGCCGATGGCCGGCAAGATCCTGCTGATTCCGCCGGCGCTGGAATGTGGTTTCGGGGAGTTGGGGAAACACGGTTCGCTGATCAATCCCGAGTTCGGCTCCGGTTTCCGCCTCTGCGCGGTGCTGACCGATGCGCCGTTTGCAACCACCCCGAGGCGCGAGTTCGGTATCGACGATTTCTGTTCGAGGTGCCGGGTGTGTGAGGATGCCTGCCCGCCCTTCGCTATCGGCAGGGAGAAGCAGATGGTGCGGGGTGAACAGAAGTGGTATGTCGATTTCGACAAGTGCATTCCGTTCTTCGCCGAGACCTCGGGTTGCGCCATCTGTATCGCCGTGTGCCCCTGGACCCGCCCCGGTGTGGGGCTAAACCTCGCCGACAAGCTTGCCCGGCGCAGCACACCGCTGGAAAGGGGCGACTGAACCTTAGAACAGCCGACACATCAGGGTCTACAGGCGATTTCCAGCGCCGTGTTGAGTGCCGCTTCCTTGAGCGCACTCGGTTTTCCCTCCACATCCCCAAAATCACCGGCTACCACCATAAGTCCCTCAATCATCGCAGCGATGAGAGTCGCCCGTTTTTTTATCTCCCGGCCATCCATGCCATTGTGGATAGCGCCGATGTGCTCGCCGAGTTGGTCGATATCGATAAAGTACACTTCCCGCAGGTATTCTCCTGCAAAATTATCCAGTGAGCCGAGCAGGGCCCAGAACTGGATGAAGAACTGGCGCGTCGATTTCTGGCCAATATCCGCCATGTTCCAGCGCAGTACGATTCGAAATCGCTCCACCGGGTCGTCGGGAGCCTGGGCCAGGCACTCATCGTATGCCGCCCTGTATCGGGCGCCGATATCTGTAATAAGTGCTTTTGCGAGATCCTCCCGCCGGGGAAAGTAGTACTGCAGGTTTGCCAGGCTCACTCCCGCCTGCTCCGCCACGTTGCGCATGGAGAACCGCTCATAGCTCTGTGTCTCCAGCAGCTCGTGGGCGGCGGCTACCAGGCGCTCCGCGGTCTTCCTGCCGGCCTTTCGGGTAGCGGTGCCGCGCCTGACCCCGATTTCGGGCGCGGGACGGGATAAATTCTTTGCCACGGTATGGGTTCCTTCCCGTAAATCAGCGCTAACTATAAGTCACTTGACAAAATAAACACAAAGACATATATATTTGGTCAGTTGACCTAATAGTAGAGGATTGTCGCGTGAAACTGAACCGGATAGCTATTTTGTTGGCCACATTTTGGATGCTTCCCGCCCTGGCCTTCGCTGCCGACCCCGGCGAGCTGGCCGCCTTCAAACAGGCGATTCGGGCGCAGTATGACCTGAAGGAGAAGGCGTTTGCGGATGGCGATCCCAACCCTATCGTCGAGCAGTTCTACAGCGAGGATGTATTTTCCGTGGACAACGAGGGTAATACCCACCGCGGTCGCGCAGAATTGCGGCCTTTATATGAGGAGGTCACCAAATCCAGCAACGTGCGCATCGAGTCCGTAAACACCAGGGTCAGCGGCGATATGGGCTGGGACTGGGCAAATTTTTACGTGACGCCCAAGGATCCCGCTGAAAAGCCTTTTTCCTTCAAAATCCTGTTCCTGTGGGAGAAGGTAGGCGGCAGGTGGTGGTGCGCAGGAGACATGTACGTCCTCGGGCAATTTGACGTAACCAAATAGGGAATAACTCCAATGGCAAAGAATAAAGACAGCGTATCTGGCGGTATTCCCGAAATTACCCGGCGGGATTTCGTGGGCGGCACCCTTATCGGTAGTGGGGTTGCCCTGTTATCAGCCCATGCCCCGGGGTTGCTCGCGCAGGGTATTACCCCGCGAGGGTACCAGTTGAAACTGGGCCACAGTATGCCGCTGCCCCTGACCGGACTGGACGAGTCCTGGACTGGTCCCGGGGGTATAGGTGATTACGCGGTGGCGAACGGCGATACCTGGCGTGAGGTCAACGCCGGCCATGCCTTTATCCGCAATGGCGATCTGGCAGGCAGTGTGGCCTC
>JAOUDU010000599.1 GCA_029859085.1 Gammaproteobacteria bacterium
TCCTGGCAATTCCGCCACCGCAAGTGGCGGCCATGTCCGCCACCGTGCAGTCGCTGCTGGGCTACTCCATCCACCCGCCTTTCATGGGCCAGGTGAGCGCGTATCACCCGCTCAAGGCGCTGCAGCAGGACTTTGTGCCGCCCGCATTTCGCGCACAACAGCCGCCACACGGCTGAATTCAGGTAGACTTGGCGGGCGGAGGAGCGGCCCATGCCAGAGAGCGGCACAGCATTTGTGATAAGTGCCCCGTCGATATTCGACGGGGCACGGTTTTTGCGCGACCACTGCATTGTGATCCGGCAGCACAGTGTGGAGCGGGTTCTTCCGCTGGCCCAGTGCCCGGCGGAACTGGACAGGGTCGCGCTGGCCACCGGCACTGTCGCCCCTGGTTTCATCGACCTGCAGGTCAACGGCGGCGGCGACCTGATGTTCAACAACGATACCAGTGCAGCGACCCTGGCGGCGATGCTCGACGCTCATCGCGCCACCGGCACCACCGCGATGATGCCCACGCTGATCAGCGATACCCGCGAGCGGCAGGAGCTGGCCGTGGCAGCAGTGCGCGCGGCTCGCGCCGGTGCGATCCCGGGCATTCTCGGTATCCACCTGGAGGGGCCGTATTTCGAGCCGGCCCGGCGCGGCGCCCACAGCGCCGACATGCTCCGGCAGCCACAGCCACGAGACATTGAGTGGCTGTGCTCCCTGGCGGACCTGAGGGTGATTGTCACCCTGGCGCCGGAACACACCCGGCCGGGACAGATTCGGGAGCTGGCCGCCAGCGGGATTCATGTCTGCGCCGGCCATACCAACGCGACCTACGAGCAGATTGTGGCGGCGGCGGCGGAGGGACTCGAAGGTTTCACCCACCTGTTCAATGCGATGAGCCCGCTGGCATCGAGGGCCCCGGGCACTGTCGGGGCGGCGCTGGCGGACGCATCGCTGTGGGCGGGGATCATCGCCGACGGCCACCATGTGCACCCGGCCGGCATACGGCTGGCCCACCGGGCCAAACCCCCGGGCCGGCTGGTGCTGGTCACCGATGCGATGGCGACGGTGGGCGGCAGCGGGAAGGCCTTCTCCCTGTACGGCGAGCAGGTCACAGCCAGCGGCGGTGCCCTGGTCAACAGCGCAGGTGCCCTGGCGGGCAGCGCGATCGGCATGATCGAGGCGGTTGGCTACAGCGCCCGGTCCGTCGGTATTGAACTGGCCGAGTGCCTGCGCATGGCCTCACTCTACCCCGCCGCCATCCTCGGCGTGGACGACCGCCGCGGGCGCATCGCCGCCGGCTACCGGGCGGACCTGGTCCACTTCGACGAGCAGTTCAGCGTGCGCAACACCTGGCTGGGCGGCGCACGCAGGCAGCACGGCTGACCGTCGCCCCCGCGTAATGTCGTATTGACGCCGGGACAAAATCCCCTGATCCTGCCCTACTGACTTTCATCACCTGAGGTATCCGCCATGCAACAGTTATCCGGCCAGGACGCGATGTTCCTGCACGCCGAGCTCGACGGCCTGCCGCAGCACATCGGCGGGGTGAGCATCTACGACCAGTCCACCGCGCCGGGGGGCAAGGTCCGCTTCAAGCAGATCCTGGCGATGCTGGAAAGCCGCCTGCACCTGTCGCCCATTTTCCGGCGCAAGCTGGCCTTCGTTCCCTACGGCCTCGGCCGGCCCTACTGGGTGGAGGACCCGGATTTCGACCTCGAGTACCATGTGCGCCACATCGCCCTGCCCAAGCCCGGCGACTGGCGCCAGCTGTGCATCCTGTCGGCCCGCATCCACGCCACGCCGCTGCGGCGGGACAAGCCGATGTGGGAGATGTATGTCATCGAGGGGCTCAATAATATCGAGGGTTATCCCCCGGGCTGCTTCGCGCTGCTGCTGAAGGTGCACCACTGCGCGATGGACGGCGCCACCGGCACGCAGTTCATGAACATCGTGCACGACCTCACCCCGGAAACCCGCGATCCCGGCAAGGCGCCGCCCTGGATTGTGGAACAGCCCTCGACCCTGGGGATGCTCGCCCGCGCCTACGTCGACATCTGGCGCAAGCCGGGACAGGTGCTCGACATAGTCAAACAGGCGGGACCCGCGTTCATGCGCATCCGCCGGGGCCGGGAGGAGGAGAGTTTTCACTCCCTGGGGGACAAGCCGAAGACCCGCTTCCAGGGGAAAATCTCCCGCCACCGGGTGGTGGAGGCCCGCACCTTCGATTTTGCGCAGATACGCGATATCAAGAACACCCAACCCGGGACCACGGTCAACGATGTGATGCTGACCATCGTCGCCGGCGGCCTGCGCAGGTACCTG
This sequence comes from Gammaproteobacteria bacterium, assembly GCA_029859085.1. Lineage (GTDB taxonomy): Bacteria > Pseudomonadota > Gammaproteobacteria > Pseudomonadales > Halieaceae > JARRPM01. Next base: position 2,311 of record JAOUDU010000599.1, read on the forward strand.
GACAGCAAGGGGGAACTTCCCGGCAGCAGCCTCGTCACGGGCTGCCCCATCGATGTGCGCTCGGCCGAAGAGCGCTCCGCCGGGGGCAATATGGTGGGTTTTATGAATGTAAGCCTGCGCACGGACATCGAGAGCCCCCTCGAGCGACTGGCCGCGGTGCACAAGGAAGCCCTGTCGGCGAAGGCCTATGCCCAGGCCCTCGGCCCGCGCTTCGCGGTGGACCTGACCGACGTGATGCCGGGCAACGTGCTGTCCCTGGCAATACGCACCGCCGCTGCCACGGGCCTGGCGGAGGCCAGCACGATGTTCAACACCATCGTCACCAAC
>JAOUDU010000045.1 GCA_029859085.1 Gammaproteobacteria bacterium
GCCGAGGGTACCGGCCTGAACAGTGAGGCTTTCGTGGCCGACTGCCCCAGCCTGTCGAATTACCGCCTGTTCGCGGACGCGAGCAACCCGATGGAAAATGCCAACGGCGGTATTATCTACGACCTCAATACGCCGCTGTTTACGGACTATGCCAACAAGTATCGCTTCGTCTTCGTACCCGAAGGTACGCCGGCGGTGTATCGCTCCGAGGAAGTCTTTGATTTCCCGGTGGGTACCGTCATCGCCAAGACTTTCACGATCCAGGCCGACCTGCGGGATGACAGCAGCGCAGAGGACATTATCGAAACGCGACTGCTTATCCACCGCAAGGAGGGCTGGAGAGCCCTGCCTTATATCTGGAACGCGGAAAAGACCGACGCCGTCCTGACCGTGACCGGCGGCACGCAGAACGTGAGCTGGATCGATATCAATGGGGAGCAGCAGTCCACGGACTACGTCATTCCCAATACCAACAACTGCGCCAACTGTCATACGCAGGAGAAGCTCCAGCCGATCGGGCCCAAGGCGCGATCTCTCAACAAGGACTATGCCTATGCCAGCGGCGTGGCCAACCAGCTGGATTACTGGACCGAGAAGGGAATCCTGGTAAGCGCCCCGGAGGACAAGTCCTCCATCGATACCATTCCCCTGTGGGGTGATACCAGCGCTCCGCTGGATGACCGGGCGCGGGGCTATCTCGATGTCAATTGTATGCATTGCCACTCGCCGGCGGGCGCGGCGAAGACTTCGGGGTTGTTCCTCGAGTACTTCCGCCCCTTCGGTACGGCTGTGGGCGAGTGCAAGCCGCCGGTTGCCGCCGGTGGCGGTGCGGGCGACCTCGATTACGACATCGTGCCCGGAAATGCTGCCGAATCAATTATGCACTTCCGCATGGACTCGAACGAAACCGCGGTGCGCATGCCGGAAATCGGCCGCAGCATCATCCATACCGAGGGCGTGGAATTGATTGCCCAGTGGATCAACGCGATGGATCCGGTGAATTGCGCGGCGCTATAGCGGGACAGGCCCACAAAAAAAGGGCTGCAGCGCAAGCTGCAGCCCTTTTTCTTTTCAGTGACCGTCAGAACGTGTAGGTCAGGTCCACCCCGCTGATACGCCCGGCGGAATCGTGGATGAAGGAGCCGCCGAATTCAGGGGCAGGGATGATCTCCTCGAGGTATTGCTCGTCCGTCAGGTTCTTGCTCCAGACCTCAAGTGACCAGTGCTCGCCTGAAATTCCTGCCCGCAGGTTCAGTTTCCAGTAGGCGTCGCGCTCGGTATTGGAGTATTCGCTGGGGCCGAAACCGAAGCCCGGCACCCCGTAGACATTGGACAGGTCAGTGAAGAAATTGACTGTGGTGTCTTCCTGGACGCTGTGGAACCAGGTCTTGCCGACGTATTCGAAATCAAGCCTGGTCATCCATTCCAGGTTGCCGAAAACCGGCATGCTGAAATCCAGGCTCAGTGCACCGGATCCGTCCGGTGCATAGGGCAGGTCGTTACCCTCGGTATAGGGCCTGTTGGTGTTCTGCTTGATCTCGGAACTGATCGCGCCGTAGCCGCCGCTGAAGGTCAGGTAATTGTTGAGCGCCCAGGCAAAGTCGATTTCGGCACCGTAGATCTCCACCTTGTCGATATTGGAAACCACCCGCAGCAGGCCGAAGGGGCCGGCAAAAAAGTTGAAGAACTGGTAGTCATCGACCTCGGTATAGAAAGTCGCTCCGTTGATCCTCAGGCTGTTGTCCAGCCACTGGCTCTTGAAGCCCAGCTCGTAGGTGTCCGTGGTCTCCTTGTCGTAGTTGTCCCGAATATTCTTGGGCGCCGTCTCGTAGGTGCCGAACGCGTTATTGATGGTGGCGGCACTGCCGATGTTGTTGAAGCCCCCGGAACGAAAGCCCACGCCATAGGAGGCGTAGCCATTGAATTCATCCGTGAACTTGTAGGTGTAGCTGATCTTGGGCTGCCATTCGCTGAAGCTCTTGTCACGGTTGGGAATGGTGTCGGTAAGGGAGCCGTCGTAGGCGGGGTTTATCGGCGCCCTGCCGAACTGGCCGAAGATCTGCGCGTTGAGGACATTGGGAACCTTGTTGTCAACCGCGCGGTCCTCCTTGTCGTAACGCAGCGCCAGCGCCAGTTCGCCCTTTTCGGACACATCCAGCTCCACCTGCCCGAAGGCCGCGTACACGTCCGTGTTGAACTTGTCCCAGAACAACTGGTCGGTGGGATTGGGGCCGCTGGGCGGTATGTAAATGGTGCGCCGGAAGCCCAGGCCCAGGTCGGCACCATAGCCCACCGCCGCGGTGCGCTCGATATCGGCGTAGTAAACGCCGGCCAGCCAGCGGAGTTTGCCATCCTCGTTCGACGTCAACCGCGCCTCCAGACTGGTGCTCTTCTGGTCGCGCTGCTGGTACTGGTAGCCGTCGCAGGTGGTGGGTGAGTAGGGTGGCAGCAGTCCATTGAGCCCGCCGTACTCAGGAACGTAGACGCCGGGTGGCAGGCCGTCCTGGATTGCGTAAAAGGGGCTCTGCAGCAGGGAAGTGTCGAAGTTGTTGTAGGTCTGGGTACAGGCGGTCTGGGAGGCCTCGGCGCCCAGGGAGTAACCGCCGAAAGCCGCACTGGTGCCATCGGATAGCAGGTATTCCTTCATATCGTCGTAGGCGGCGGTGACGGTCAGCGTGGCGAAATTCATCTCGTAGTCGGACTTGACCGAGAAAAAGGTGTCCTCCTGCTTGTTTTCCCCGGGTACGTTGAAGATGTATTTGAAATTATGCCGGTTCACATCCCCGTACAGGTCGGAGTTCCCGAGATACTCGGCGGCCACGGGCAGGGCGAACACCGCATTGAAGTTGATGGCGCCGCCCTTCACTTCCCGGTAGCTGCCGATCGTGTCCACGGTCAGCTTGTCCGTCGGCTCCCAGATCAGCCGGCCGCGGGCGGCCTGCTCCTCGGAGTAGTTGACCTGGTCGTCCTGGCCGGTGAACTTGTTCTCGAACTGGCCATCGGATTTGCCGTAAAACATGGTCAGGCGACCGTACAGCTGGTCGTCGATCAGCGGGCCGCTGACCATGGCCTGGCCCTTTTTCAGGTTGTCATCGCCCAGGGTACCCTTGGCGCTGGCTTCGAACTCCTTGGTGGGCCGCTTGGTGTTCACAATGATGGCGCCCGACACCGCGTTGCGGCCGTAGATCGCCCCCTGGGGCCCTTTGAGCACTTCTATCTGCTCGATATCGTACAGCTCACCGTTGAAACCGTTGGGGTTGGTGATGAGGACGCCGTCCACCACGTAGGCGAAGGTCGATTCCGCATCCCGGGTTGAATACTGTCCGCGGATGGTCACCTGGGTGTCCCCGGCATTGGCGGTATCCACGATCGACACGTTCGGTGTGAGGGAGATGAAATCCTGTGGCCTGCTGATCCCGGCGCTCTGGATCTCGTTGGAAGTGAACGCGGTGACCGCGATCGGTACCTGCTGCAGGTCTTCCGAGCGCCGGCGGGCGACAACGACCACTTCCTCCAGCTTCGCCTCCTCGGCCAGCGTAAACTCGGGAATTGCCAGCGCGGAGCTGAAAAGGGCGGCCTGTACTGCGTGAGAGATGAGCTTCTTATGCATTTTTTATTCCTCGAATCAGGAGTAGGTCCTTTTATCGTTACGCTGGTACCTCCCGGGTGGATCAGGGGAACACCGGCTGAAAACAGTGTAATTCCATTGCGCCGCCACAGCCAGCGCCGCCGGGCTTTTTTAACATGCCGTGCGGTCGCCGGGGTCCCTGTACTGGAATGGCAGGGTAGTGAGAATGCAGGCAACAGTGCCGGTTTTCAGCGCGTGCTCGACCGCCTCCAGGTCATTGAATTCAACGATTACCGTTTTATTGCTGAAATCGCTGGTGAAGCCCAGGGGGCCGCACCCTTTTTCAGCCATCGTATCGTCTATGTGCCCGTGGTACTTCCCATTGAATACCAGTACCTGCTCTCTGCCGGTGTAAGCGCGCGCGATGCGGATGGCCTCGGTGTTGGCCGCCGAGGCGGACAGCGTGTACTGCCAGAACGGATGGCGGTAGCGCTGCGCCAGCAGTTCGCTGACCACGATGGCATCCTCAACCGGCAGCAGGAATTGTGTGCCCCGGGCGACCCGCTGCTGTACCTCCTGCACCAGCGCCGGTGCGCCGTAACCGCCATTCATGCTCAGGGCACACCGTTGGGCATATGCCGGCGTGCCCGGGTCAGGAGTTGGGCGGAGCGGGGTCGGCGCGCATGAAATTGCGCGGTTTCCTGTTGGTAAATGGCCGCGACTCGTTCCGGAGAGATCGCCTCAGCGGGCATGGGTAGTCCTCGGTCTCCCGGGTGGGTGGCAAAGTATGGGCCAGAACCCCGGCCGGCGCTGCCGGGCGTTCGCCACGGCCACAGCGCCGCAGTGCGCCAGGCAGTAATTACTACTCGTCGTCGTAGACATCCTCGTCAAGCATCTTGGCGGCAGGCCCTTCCTGCGCATTCGCGGCATCTGCGGGATCTTCGGCCTCATCACCCTCCACTTCTTCATCCTCCCCGGAGCCTGTTGTTATCAGGCTCGATTTGGCGGCATGGATACCGATGTGATAGACGGCGAAGCCCGGCATCACGAACTGGTCCAGCGCCATGCCCAGGATGCGCCCCTTGTAGGGAGAGATAATATCCACCTGCTCGTTACTGATCGGGTTGTTTACCGCGCCCAGGACGTCCCCCTCCTTGACCTCATCGCCCAGTGCCATGCGGCTGAACAGTATGCCGGATGCGTTGGTCCTGACCCACGCGGTGTCGTAGAAGGCGGGCTCCGGTTTTACCCACAGGCCCAGTTTCGAGTACATGCCGCTCTTGGCCAGCAGGGTGTTGATCAGCTTGACGCCCACGTCGACCATATCGCGCTGCATGCGCATGGGTTCACCGGCCTCCAGCGTGACCGTGGGAATGCCGGCGCGTACGGCGGCGGCCCGCAGCGAGCGCTTGTTACCGCGGGAGTGCAGCACTGGAATGTCACCGAACAACTCGACAAAGTCAGCCACCTGCTGATTGCTGAGGTCTGCGCGTAACTGGGGGATATTGGTGCGATAAAATGAGCCTGTATGGAGATCTACCAGCATATTGCAGTGCTTGACCACGTCCTCGAAGAAGGCGTTTGCGATGCGGGAGGCGACGCTGCCGTTGGGATTTCCAGGAAAATACCGGTTCAGGTCGCGCCGGTCGGGAAGGTACCTGGAGTTGCGGCTGAAACCCAGTAAATTGACGATCGGAACCCCTATGATCATGCCGTGCAGTTTGTGCGGATCCAGGTCGTACATGACCTGCCGGACCATTTCTATCCCGTTGAGCTCGTCGCCGTGAACTGCGGCGGTCAGGCACATGGTCGGTCCGTCGTAGACACCGTTGACCACCAGCACGGGCGTGTCGACCGCCATGCCGCTGAAAGTCCGCGATGGTTTCCAAATCAACCGGGTGGCTGTTGCCGGGGGTATTTCAACCTCCAGCAGGCGTCGGGTGGTATTGGGGTGCCGGAGAATTTCGTCGGGATTCAACAGGAACTGTACCGGCTCCCATTTGGCGTCCTTGTGGGCGACCGATGCCGCCTCTTTCTGTATGGCTTTCTCACCGGGCGATATCCGGGGCAGAACCTCCAGGGTCGAAGGTGATTCAAACACCTCCTTGAGGTTGACGCTTGCCGCGGTCGCGGTAGAGGTCGTTTGCCCCTGGTCACCGGGTGAGGCGGCCTGGGGCTCGGGCGCTGGCGCCGGTTCGGTTGTGGGGCTGGCCTGCTGCGCAGACAAGGGCAGGGCAAGCGCTGCCCCAAAAAGGAGCGCGATGAATAACTTGGCGGGCATATCGGTCACAGGGCTGAACACGTCGCCGCCATTGTCATGTTACCGGATCGAAACTGCAATCAGCCGGTTCCGGCAATTTGCCGAGTCCCTGCGGCAGATTATTCCGTGGCGAGGACTGACAGTATGTACTTGGTAGCCGCCTCCATCTGCTCGCCGGTGATGCCTTTCTCAGGGTCTTCAGCCGCGTCGCGCAGCATGCCGTCCTCGAGGTGCAGCGTATGGATCTCGGCCCACTGGATACTGTCGATGTTCTCCCAGTCCGACTTCTCGCTCAGGACGGGGGCGCCCATCTTGCCGGTATCATGGCAGTGGGAGCAGGTGGCTTCATAGACCTGCTTGCCTGCTGCCAGGTCATCGGCCTGGGCGGCGGCAGTGCCAGCCGCCACGAGCAGGATCAGGGCTGATCGGCTCAACGATGGGATGTTCATTTGCGTTCTCCTTTGGGCATTGGGTTGGTCAATGGACAGAGTGTAGCGATTTAACGAGGCCCTGTCCTGTGGATAACTCGGGGAAAATGATACCACTCGCGGAATGGGCCGCGGGCGGATTGGGCTATACTGTAGCCGCCACTGCACTGTAGTCGCCACTGAGCTCTCGAGGCATGACCAAGCGTTGGATATAAAAGATGGCTGACATTTTCATCTCCTATGCCCGGCCCGACCGGGTGAGGATCGAGACGCTCGCCGCGAAGCTGGCGGAAGAGGGTTATTCTGTCTGGTGGGACCGGCAGATCGGGGGTGGCGCCGAGTTTTCCCAGGCCATCGAGGCGGAGCTGGAGACGGCGAAAACTGTCATTGTCGGCTGGTCGGCGCATTCACTCGGGTCTCACTGGGTGCGAGACGAAGCGGACTTCGCCCGGGGCCGGCACAAACTCCTCCCCATCTCCCTGGACGGCGTGCTGGCTCCGCTCGGGTTTCGCCAGCTCCACACCCTCGATTTTTCCGGCTGGAATCAATCCGGTGACGATTCGGTGTTCAGGGAACTGGTGCTGTCCCTGGGTGCCACCTTGCAGCACACCTCCGCGGCGGTTGTCCCTGTTGCCACCGGCACCTCGCCCGGGGCCCGCCCGGCGGGGAGGCCCTGTATAGCGGTACTCCCCTTTGCCAATATGTCCAGCGATGAGGAGTTGGAGTATCTCGCCGACGGCCTCACCGAGGATATTATCACCCTGCTGTCTTCGAACCGGCACCTGTCGGTGCCGGCTCGCACGTCGGTGTTTGTGTTCAAGGGCCAGTCGGTGGATATCCGCGGCGTGGGCGAGGCGCTCGGTGCGCGCTATATCGTCGAGGGCAGCCTGCGTAAAATGGGTGCCCGGGTCCGGGTCACGGTGCAGTTCATCGCGGCGGACAGCGGCGAGCACATATGGGCGAAGAAGTTTGACGTTCTCTTCGAGGAGCTTAGCAACGCCCCGGACGAGACCGTCGAGAAGATTGCCGGTAGCCTGTTCGCGCAGCTGACCTGGGCGGAGGCTGACCGCTCGGAGCAGGCCCTCGTGGACGAACTCGGCGCATGGGAGTACTGCCAGCGCAGCGCGGCGAGGATCGGGCGCGCCATAGGCGCGGTCAAGACATTCCACCGGGTTGAAGCTGAACTTGAGCTGGCGTTGTCTATTGCGCCCGACTACGCCCTTGCCCACGCCCTGCACAGTTGGGGCTGCAATGCCGCGATTATCAATGGCATCTACGAGGACGACCAGCTTGCCGGTTATATCGATAAGGCCAAGTACCACCTTGGGCGGGCGCGCGAACTGGCCAGGGACGACCTGCTTACCCAGATCTATATAGGCGCCTCCGAGAATTTTGCGGGTATGCACAACCGGGCCCTGCAGACCCTGGAGCAGGTGATCGCCCGCAACCCGGCCAGCGCCGAGGCCTGGTACGTCATTTGCCAGGTGTATTCCTACCTGGGCAGGTTCGACGACGCGCGGCAGGCTATCACGCGCGCGTCGGAGCTGGCCCCTGAGGGCGGATTTGCCCCGCTGCACGCCTGGTACCGCGGCCTGGCTGAGTTCCTCGCAGGTGACTATGCGGTCGCCGCTCCCCTGCTCGAAAGAAAGGCGCTGGAACAACCCGAATACGGTTACGTGAATATCCTCTCCGCGCTCTGCGAGGAGTCCTTCGGCAACCACGACGCGGCGCGGAAATTTATCGCCAGGGCGCAGGAACACAACCCGCAGTTGCGGCCCGATAAAGTGGCGGGCATGCTCCTTACCCAGTTCGACCGGGATAAAGGGCAGCGCGAATATACGACCCTGAAAAAATTGTGGTCAGCGTCCGCTGCCTGAATCCTCTCCCTGCCGCCTGCGGGTCACCACGGCGGCGCCCAGCACCACCCCCAGGGCATTGGCCAGCAGGTCGTACCCGGACATGTCCCGGCCGGGTACCTGGGACTGGCCCAGTTCCATCAGCCCACTGTAGGCGATAATGCCCAGGCACATATATAAGTAGTAAGCCTTGTTCGCCAGGGCGCGGTATCCCAGCACGGCGAAAATATAGTACACCAGCAGGTGAACGACCTTGTCCATGGGGTCGATATTGACGTCACCGCCGGGGCGCAGGGATGTGAAGGCGACGATGCCGGCGTAGATGACAAAGATTATTTGTTGCACCGCCTCACTCCAGGATGCCCGATGTGGCTGATCCGGTGCTCCCTGCCCCGGGGCTGACCATCATCCCGGGCATCGCGCCGGTGCTCTTGCCGTCCTCAAAGGTGGCGACACCGTTGACCAGGGTCAGTCGCACCGGGGCCGGGTCCCGGGTCCAGCGCCAGGTGAAGCCGCCCCGGCCATCCGGCACGTCGAAGATCTTGTATTTCCGCCGGTGTTGGATCTCGTCCAGCGCAAACACGGTGATGTCGCCGCGCTTGCCCGGTTTCAGTTCGCCCCGGTCGGTGAAGCCGAAATGCGATGCCAGTTTGCCGGTCTGGCAGTGTACGGCCTCCTCGATACGCAGCAGGCCCCTGCGCACATAGTCGGTATACAGCAGGAGATTGTCGCCGCTGGCGCAGAACAGTTGCCCGTGGGCGCCGGAGTCGTTGATATTGCCCACCGCCAACGGGTCCCGGGTGAGGCGCACCACCATCTCGTCATCCTTCTCCCAGGGCGGCATCGTGACGGAGGATGACAGGCCGTTGTCGATAAACCACTGCGCCATCGCGTCGGAGGCCGGCAGCCCCAGCTTTGCCGCATGGTCGCCGAGGCTGGTGACCGGGTCCGCGCCGTTTTCGGAGTTGTCCAGCATGATGGCCTCGGGCCGGCGAAAAAAGCCGGTCTCCAGCGAGTCGTTGGCCCAGGAGTGGCGGGCGCGCTCGCGCCAGTCGGGGTCAGCCAGCAGCGCCAGTTTGTCCGCGTCGCTCCCGGCGGTGACAACCTCGTGCCAGACATAGTCATTGGACTGGGCGAACAGCAGGGACTGGCGGATGCTGGCGGTGACGGTGATCGGCACGTGGGCATAGCCGGTCCAGAAGTCGCGGCCCTCGGCGCTGAAACGTTCGTGCAGGTCCAGGATGGGTTGCTGGATGCCGTAGTCCTTCTGCCACTGCAGGGTGGGTACGCCCGCCCACTGGACCCTTACCGCCAGGCCCTCGGTGAGCCGGGCTATGCGTTCCATCGAGGCCGCCGCGGTAAAGCGCATCAGGCTGTCGACGATTACCTGGGTGGTGGCGTGGGGATAGTTGGCCATCACCCGGAACAGGGCGCTGAATTCGGCGTCGTCGGCCACCAGTGAGGGTACGGGCCTGTCGCTGCCGTCGTGGTCGAGCAGGTTGGTGGAAAGCCCGAGGGCGCCGGCATCCAGCGCATCCACCAGCAGCCGCGTTATCTGCCCGATCTCTGCGGGCGTCGCGGCGCGCTCCCAGGCGTCCATTCCCATCACTGCCAGGCGCAGCGCGATATGGCCGACGAAGGCCCCGTAGTTGGCGGTAACACGGGTGTTGGCCACCATGGACTGCTTGTACTGCGACCATGTCTGCCAGTCCCAGGGCAGCTTGTCCATGAAGGCCGACTCCGGGATGTCCTCGAAGAATGAGAAGATTTTTACCACCTCCCGGCGCACGGCGGGATCGTCGTGCAGTGGGGCGAGTGCGAAACCGCAGTTGCCCATGACCACGGTGGTTACGCCGCAGCCCGGCAGGGGGTTCAGGTCCGGTTGCCACCACATGGTGCCGTCGAAATGGGTGTGGCTCTCTATCAGCCCCGGGGTGACGAAACAGCCGCTGGCATCCACCACGTCCTCGCCGCTGGTTGCGTCCAGATCCGCCGCCACTGCGGTGATCAGCCCGTCCTGCACCCGCACGTCGGCACCGAATGGCGGGCTGCCGGTCCCATCGACCACCAGGCCGCCCTTGATCAGATAACTGTTTAATGGTGTCTCCATAGGGGTATACCTGTTTGCTCCGTCGTCAGGCGGGTGTGCTTTCCGGAACGAACCAGTCAACCAACTTGGGCCCCACCACGCAAGTGGTGTGCCGGGGTGCGGGTTTACTTTCGTGTACCAGGACTGATTCCTGTAATCCCCTGCGCCGGCTCAGGATTTGATCGCTTTCGGACCGGCACAGGCAGATAATCCGCTGATCTTCATCCGGGGTAGCTGGTTATGAAAACTGGAATATACAAAAGGCGTGCGTATCTGGCTGGTGTTGCAATGCTTGTCACCCTGCCTGTCGGAGCGCTTTTCACGGCGCCCGCCGTCGCCCAGATGAACCAGGAAGTGATGCTGCAATGGATGGACACCGAGGTGGTCCACTGGTCAGTCGTCGGCGATTACGAAGGCGAGGCAATGATCGTGCAGTCGGGCACCAACGGCTATGCACCGGTAAAGGACCACGTTGAGATTGCCTTCGACTACGATATTACCCAGGGAAAATTGGTCGGAGCGGCAGTTTTCACCGATTTT
>JAOUDU010000600.1 GCA_029859085.1 Gammaproteobacteria bacterium
GACCTCGACGACGCTCTCGCGTACGAATGACCCGGCGACGATGAAAAAGATCAACATGATCATGACCACATCCAGCATCGGGGTCAGGTTGACTTCCGGGGAATCGTCCCCACCGGGCCCGCGCCCACGCTTGCGGTGTACACCTCGATCGTCAACGCCGGTGTGGTCAAACCACATCTCCATTGGATAGCTCCCGACGGCCAGCCGCCGCCCTTTCACCACTATCAGAAAAGGTTCCTTTCCAAGGCTGATCGTAATGTATCCGGATGGTGGCGCAATTCGAGATTGTACAAACATTGATCACAATCAAGAACCAGGACGGTATTTGCGAACAGCCGGTCAGCTCTCCAGGCTCCTGTCGGATGGAAACTATTTCTTTACCTGCATCCTTATTGATTTCTCTGTGGCCTTGCCATAGGGCGGCAGCATCCCGCTGAGTTTGCCGAAATCCAGCTTGGTCTGGCGGTAAATGGATTTGGCGTGGCTGAAGGTTCGGAAGCCCTCCAGGCCGTGGTAGGAGCCCATACCGCTGGGCCCGACACCGCCGAAGGGCAGGTCTTCCTGGGCGACATGCATGACCACATCGTTGATGCACATCCCTCCGGAAGTCGTCCGGGTTTCGGCGGTTTTTTGCTCGCTGTCGTCGTCCCCGAAATAGTAAGCGGCCAGTGGCCGGGGTTTGGAGTTGATATAGTCGATGGCTTCCGAAAACTCCCGATAAGTCCTGATTGGCAGCAGCGGGCCGAAAATCTCCTCCTGCAGCAGTTTCAGGTCCTCGGGCGGTTCAGGTATCAGGGTGGGGGGTATCTTGTGGGTGCCCTGCTGCTGGCTGAAGTCCTCTCCGGCAGGGTTGATAGCGATGGTTTTCACCCCGCGTTCTTCCGCCTCGGCAAGATACCCGTTCAGCCGCTGGTAGTGGCGTTCATTGACAACGGAAGTGTATTGCACGTTGTCCAGCAGGGTTGGGTACATTTTCGCAACCACCCTCTGGGCGGTCGCTATCACCTCGTGCAGTTTCTCCTCGGGCACCAGCAGATAGTCAGGCGCCAGGCATATCTGGCCGGCGTTCATGGTCTTCCCTAGCATGATGCGCCCCATGCTTTTTTCGAGATCCGCCGTGCGGGAAATAATAACCGGAGACTTGCCCCCCAGTTCGAGGGTGACCGGCACAAGGTTGCGAGCAGCGGCCGCCATGATGTGGCGTGCCACCGAGGTAGCGCCGGTAAACAGCAGGTGATCCAGGGGCAGGTTGGAAAACGCCTGGCCAACTTCGGGTCCGCCTGTGAACAGCACCACTTCTTTCGGGTCATAGGCATCCCTGACCAGTGAGGCGAGGACCTCGGAGGTGGCGGGAGTGAATTCGGAGGGCTTGATCATAACCCGGTTGCCAGCCGCGAGCGCACCGGACATGGGCGCGAACACCATCGACACGGGAAAGTTCCAGGGGGATATGATGCCGACAACGCCCAGGGGCTGGTATTCGATGCGCGAGCGTCCTCCCAGCAGGTTCAGCGGGAACACGGTTGGCCGCTTTTCACCTTTCATCCACTTGCGCAGGTGTTTCCTTGCGTGCTTCATCGCAGCGATGGAGGCTCCCACATCTGTGATTAGCGTGATCTGCCTGGGGCGGCAGCCGAAATCGGTGTGCACCGCCTCGGCAAGCTTGTCGGCGTACCTGACCAGGGCATCGATTCCGCGATCCAGGCGGTCGATCCGGGTCGCTGCGGTCACCACCCCTTCGCCCAGGAAATCTGCCCTCTGTGTTTCCAGCAGGGCTTGCATCGTTGACTCGAGTTCGCTTGAAACAGGTGGTGTGCCAATAGATGTCATTTAAGTTTTCCCGTTTTTGCGGCTGCGGAACCAGCCCCAGACGGATGAGTATAGACCCGGCCAGCCCGAATGATAACTGCCCGGTTTACGTTGCCTGCGAGAGCGGGTTCGCCGCTACCGGTACTTGGCAATCCCGGATTGAGCTGCTAATAATTCAATATGAGAAAAAACAGCGCCAGCGCCGATACCCGAACCCCGTCACCGCCCTATGGCTATTCCCGGGTTTGTACCCACTCCAGGGAGGAGCAGATACATATCGTGGCCGAGTATCATGCACATAAAATCAGGCCCAGCCGTATAGCCTACCGGGTGGGTATTGATATCGCCTTTATCGAGGAACTGATCGCCGGGGAAACAGAGCGGGAGCGGTTTCCCCGGCTGGTGGCGCGTTACCGCAGGCAGCGGTACCAGCAGCGCATGAATGAATCCAGCGTGCGCAGGGGGGCGGCCCGCTACGAGATGGAGCAACGGATCGAGCAGGAGTTCCGCCAGGAAGTCGATCTTTAGGCACCTCTGATTGATTCGGTAATGCCGGCCCCGTCCCGGGCCCAGGTCTTTTATGCCTGCTGCTCGATCATCCTGGCGCACCATTCCTCGCGTTTTTCCAGGTCCGCGATTTGCGCCTTGATGGCATCACCGCCGTCGGCACCGGCCTCTTTCATGGCTGTGCGCGCGGCTTCGAGTTTCTCCCGGATATCCTCGAGATTCAGTTTCAATTCCTCCAGGCTGGCAGCCTTTACCGCCTTGTCGAAGATTTTTTCTTCCGGCGCCTGGCTCACCTCAGCCTCCTTGC
>JAOUDU010000601.1 GCA_029859085.1 Gammaproteobacteria bacterium
CAGGCCGCCCTCGCCGTGGACTCCAACTGGCAAACGGTTATCGCCGCCACCCTGGCGGAGCTCGCGGCCCCGGGGCAGGCGGGGGCTGGTTTTTGCGCGGCCCTCTACCCGGGCTGAGCGCCCCGGTTCTTCCCTTGCCGCACTGCAGCCGGCCCGACGGCGCGAGCTTGCGCGAATACGCGGTGGGCTTCCGGGATTCCATTTAATCGATTGGTATCGTGCAAATAATGGGATTTATCTTCTGTCGATACGGGCCTAGTATCGGCCGTTGTGTAGCGGGGGGCTCATATGAACCAGCGGACGATAAAGGAAATACTCACTGCCCAGGCCAGCCGGGACGGCGACGGCGTGGCCATCCAGCGGATCGCCGGCATGCAGCAGGCGGCCATGGACCCGATCCTGATGATCGATGAATTGCGCTCCGAGCACCGGGAGGATTTCGCCGGCGGCTTCCCGCCCCATCCGCACCGGGGCATGCAGACGCTCACCTATATGAAGCGGGGCGGCATCATCCACGAGGATAACCAGGGTAATCGCGGCGAGATCCGCGGCGGCGGGGCCCAGTGGATGTCCGCGGGGCGCGGCATCATCCATTCGGAGATGCCCACCCAGGACACCACCGGGCTGCACGGCTTCCAGCTGTGGGTGAACCTGCCCCGGGCACAGAAGATGAGCGCGCCGCGCTACCGCGATGTCCCGCGGCAGGAACTCACCTGCCTGGACGGTGCCGGCTTTCACGCCATCGCTATTGCCGGCCGCTGGCAAATGCAGCCGGCCACGGGAGCGGCGGTCGCGGTTACCGGCCCGCTGGTCGAGCTGGCGGAGCGCGCCGCCGTGCTGGACCTGGCGCTGGAGGCCGATGCGCTGGTGACGGTGCTGGCCGCGCCGGGGGAGACACTGCTGGGCTATGTTTACGAGGGTGCGATCTGCGGGCGCGCACCTCCCGGGGGCGCGGCGCCCCAGGCCGCGTCGCGAGTCGCGGCGCGGCACCTGCTGGTGACCACCGCCGGCGCCAGCTGGACCCTGCAGGCGGGCTCCGGGGGTGCGAATATACTGCTGCTGCGGGGTGAGCCGCTGGGAGAACCGGTGGCCCAGTACGGTCCTTTTGTGATGAATACCGCCGCGGAGATCGAGCAGGCCATAGCCGACTACCGCTCCGGAAACTTCGGCGCAGCTCCCGCGGGTTCCTGACGCAAAAGCGGCGCGAGAGCTGCGTTTACGCGCCATCAATGCTAGGCTTCACCCCTTTGAAGTGCCGGTATCCGAGGGGAAAGGGAATGCGAATAATCTGGGCTGTCGCCCTGCTGGTTACGGCCGGCTGCAGCACCACGGCAATCCCGGCCGGGCCCGCCGCCCCGCAGGTGGCGAAGCCCCTGGTCCCCTGTACTGAGCCGCGCCCCCAGGTGTGCACCATGGAGTACGCGCCGGCCTGCGCAAGCCTGGCTGCGGGGGGCTTCCGGACCTACGCCACCGGCTGCACCGCCTGCGCTGACCCTGCCGCGACGGGCTACCGGGACGGAGCCTGCCCGGAATGAGCCTGACCAATCGCATACTCGCCGCCATGGTGGTGGGAATACTGGTGGGCTCACTGCTCAATGCCCTCGGCCACAGCGCCGCGCTGCCCGACAGCCTGCGCGTGTTTATCGAGCAGGGACTGGTGGGGGGCCTGTTCGACGCGGTGGGGCGCATATTTATCGCCTCCCTGAAACTGCTGGTGGTGCCGCTGGTCCTGGTTTCCCTGATCTGCGGTGCCAGCTCCCTGGGCGACAGCGCCCGGATGGGACCCATTGCCATCAAGACCCTCGGGCTCTACCTGGCCACCACGGCTATCGCGGTGACCCTGGCCCTGCTGTTTGCCATTCTCGTCGGTCCCGGCGAACACATGGAGCTGGCGATGGCGGGTGAGTTCCAGGCCACCCCGCCGCCGCCGCTGATCGATGTGCTGGTGAATATTTTCCCGTCCAACCCGGTGAAAGCCATGGCAGACGGCGAGATGCTGCAGATCATCGTGTTCGCCCTGCTGGTTGGCTACGCCATCGCCCATGCGGGGGAACCGGGTCGCCGCATCGCCGGTTTTTTCCGGGACATGGAAACGGTGGTAATGAAAATGGTGGAAATCCTGATGGAGCTCGCGCCCTACGGGGTATTCGCGCTGCTGGCGAAGCTGTTCTCCCAGCTGGGGCTAGGGGCGATCCTCGACCTCGCCGCCTACTTTTTCACGGTGCTGGCGGTGCTGGTATTTCACGCCATCGTGGTTTACGGGACGCTGCTGAAGTCGCTGGCGCGGTTGTCGCCGGGCCTGTTGTTCGCCAAGATGAAGCCGATCTGGGCCTTTGCCTTCAGCACCGCCTCCTCCGGTGCCACCCTCCCGGTCACCCTCAGCACGGTGGAGCGCCGCATGGGCGTCCATAATTCCGTGGCCGGTTTCACCATTCCCCTCGGGGCCACCATCAACATGGACGGCACCGCTATCATGCAGGGGGTGGCCACGGTGTTCATCGCCCAGGTCTACGGGGTGGACCTCACCGCGACCGCCCTGCTGACGGTGATCCTCACCGCCACGCTGGCTTCGGTGGGCACGGCCGCGGTTCCCGGAGTGGGCCTCATCACCCTGGCCATGG
>JAOUDU010000603.1 GCA_029859085.1 Gammaproteobacteria bacterium
CTGGTTGAGATCAAGTCCGCCACCCCCAGCAACACCCTGAAGGAACAGGGCGAAAAGCCTGAACAGGACACGCCCCCACCCGGGGAGACGCGCACGGCCGCCACGCCTCAACCGACCAGTGTGGCGGGTGGGGAGTGAGCACCGAACACCCCGATGGCGTAATCGCCTGGTTCGCCAATAACCCGGTAGCTGCCAACCTGCTGATGCTGATCATCATGGCGGTGGGGCTGGGCTCGGCCTTCACCATCCAGCGCGCGATGTTTCCCGCACTGGAGATCGAGAGAATCGTCATTACCGCTCCCTACCCAGGGGCGGCCCCGGAGGAAGTGGAACAGGGCGTCGTCCTGAAGATAGAGGAGGCCATCAACGACCTCGACGGTATCAAGCGGGTCGAGTCGGACGCCTATGAGTCCTACGCGGAATTCTGGATCGAACCCAGCGAGGGTTACGACCTGTCAAAACTCCTGAACGAGATCCAGAACCGTGTCGATGCCATACCGAACTATCCCGAGGCCGCGGAGGAACCCGTTATCCGCCAGCCTGAACTGCTGTTTCCCGCGCTGACACTGCAGCTGTCCGGCGACATCGATGAACGCGGCATGAAGTCGCTCGCCGACGAAATCCGGCGCGAACTGTTGACCCTGCCCGCGGTGTCATCGGCGAAGATCGTCGGGGCGCGCGACTACGAAATCTCCATCGAAATATCCGAACAGCTGTTGCGGGAATACCACCTGTCACTGGGAGACGTCGCCAATATCATCTCAGCCTCATCCCTGGACATCCCTGCCGGCTCGGTGCAGACCCGCAACGGCGACATCATGCTGCGCACCCTGGGCCAGGCTTATGTGCAACAGGATTTCGAGGATATCGTCCTGAAAACATGGCCCGATGGCACCCGCCTGTTGCTGGGAGACATCGCCACGGTGGAAGACGGTTTCGTCGATGAAAGCGGCTTCTCGCTGTTCAATGGCCAATACTCCCTGGGCATCAACGTCTATGCGATGGGCGAACAGGACATTATCGACACCGCCCGGGCGACCAAGGCCTACATCGCGGCCAAGCGGGCCACCCTCCCGCAAGGGGTCAGCCTGGACGCCTGGTCGGACAATACCTACTACCTCGAGGACCAGCTCGGGATCATGACGAAAAACCTGGCCATGGGCGCCCTGCTGGTATTCATCGTGCTGGCCCTGTTCCTGGAGATCAAGCTGGCCTTCTGGGTGATGCTGGGTATCCCGCTGTGCTTCCTTGGCACCATGGCGGTCATCAACACGCCCTATATCGATTCCAACCTGAACATGCTCAGTATTTTCGGGTTTATCGTGGCCCTGGGCATCATTGTGGATGACGCGATCGTGACCGGCGAGAGCGCCTATGCGGAGCAGGAGCTGCACGGGCACAGTGTCAGGACCGTGGTGGCGGGGGTATACAAGGTCGCGACCCCGGCCACGTTTGGCGTCCTGACCACCATAGTCGCTTTCGCCCCCACCCTGTTTGTACAGGGCGTATTCGGCGCGTTTCCCGAGGCCTGCGGCTGGGTGGTGATCCTTTGCCTGGCCTTTTCGCTGCTGGAATCGAAATGGATCCTGCCGGCACACCTGGCCCACAGCAAGCCCTCCACGAACGGGTTGCTGCAGGCCGTGAACCATGTACAGCAACGCTGCAACGTGCGCCTGCGGCAGTTTATCGATCACCGGTACAGCCCCCTGATGCGGCGCTGCGTGGCCAACCGCTACGTGACCCTGGCTTTTTTCCTGTCGCTGCTGATCCTCAGTGGCGGCCTGCTCGCCGGCGGTGTCGTCCGGGTGGTGCTCTCGCACGACACGCCCAGCGAATTCCTGAAAGCCGAGCTGCGGCTGGCAAATGGCACGCCGGAGGAGCGCACCCTCGAGGTCATCACTGAACTGGCCGCGGCCCTGCAGCGGGTCGAGGAACAATACCAGCGCGAAACCGGCAGCGATGAACGCCTGCTGGCACATATCGCGGCCTATGGTTTCGGGCGCATCAACGGCCGGGTTTTTGTCGAGTTGACCAAGGAGGACAAGCGCAGTCTCTCCACCAGGGAAATTGAAAAACGCTGGCGCGAGCAGGTGGGCATAATCCACGGGGCCGAGGTACTGGCGATCTCGGGAGAGGACGAGATGGGCTTCGGCCCGCCCGTTGCCTTCGACCTGATGCACCAGGATTTCGAAACCCTGAAGGCGGCCTCTGATGAACTGGAGGAGGCCCTGCGCCACTACACCGGCCTGTATGATTTTCGCAACGGTGTCGGTGATACCGCTGACGAGTTTCACCTGGATATCCTGCCCGAGGCGGAATCGCTGGGCCTGACCCGGTTCGACCTGGGCAGCCAGGTCCGCCACGCTTTTTATGGCGCGGAAGCCCAGCGGGTGCAACGCGGCATGGATGAGATCAAGGTGATGGTGCGCTACCCGAAGGCGGACAGGGAGTTGACCAGCAGCCTGGGCGATATGTTCATCCGCACGCCCACCGGCGACGAAGTGCCCTTCGACACGGTAGCGCACCTTGACGTCACCCAGGGGCTGCTCAAGGCCACCCATATCAACTTCCAGCGAGCGTCGGAAGTGACCGCCGAGGCGGACAAGGAACTGGTCGAGC
>JAOUDU010000602.1 GCA_029859085.1 Gammaproteobacteria bacterium
CGGCAGGGTAGATTGGCGGTGCCAGTGATGGCGCCAGTAATGTCGAGGTCGGCCGGGAATAGGCCGAGCGCTATACCAGCGCAATCAATGACCCCGACAATGCACAGGCCAAAGGCGGCATGGTGAAGATCGACAAAGTGAACCAGCTTTTTGCCGGGGACAGGTGCGTCGCTTGCCTCAACAGGGTTTCGGCGGAAGGAGCTGTTCGATGAAAATGAGGGTGGCCAGACAAAAGGCGGCTGTTATCTCCGCCGAACAGGCGGCAGGCTTCGTCAGGTCGGGAATGTGGCTCGACTATGGCGCCACACTCTGCCAGCCCGACGTGTTCGACCAGGCCCTGGCGGCCCGCGCCGCGGAACTTGATAATGTCAAAATTCGCTCCTGCCTGTCCATGCGGCCGCGCGCTGTGCTTGAAGCCGACCCGGAAGGCCGGCATTTCTCCTGGTTCAGCCTGCATTTCTCCGGCTATGATCGCCGCAAGCATGACGCCGGTCGCTGCAGTTACATGCCGCTTAACCTCGGTGAAATACCCGACTACTACCGCCGCTTCATCGATCCGGTCGACATTGTCATTCTCAAGACCTGTCGGATCGATGAGAATGGCTTCTTCAATTTCAGTGCGGCCAATCTCTGGCACCGCGCCATCATAGAGCGCGCTGCCCTGGTGATCGTCGAAGTCACGGATGGCAACCCCTATGTCCTGGGTGATGAAACCGGAGTTCATGTCAGCGAAGTCGATTACATCATCGAGGGAGACAACAAGCCTGCCGCGGAGTTGCCCAACCCGCCGCCGACGGATGTCGACCGGGCTGTCGGGCGCCTGATTACTGCTGAAATCGAAGACGGTGCCTGCCTGCAAATCGGTATCGGGGGTATGCCCAATGCCGTATGCTCACAGTTGCTTGAGAGCAGTGCCAGCAACCTCGGCGTCCATACGGAAATGCTGACCGATGGTATCATCGACCTGTACAACGCCGGGCGTCTTAGCGGCGCGCGCAAGCAAGTCAATCCTGGAGTCATCGGATACACGTTCGCTTTGGGATCAAAAACCCTCTACGACGCGCTCCACCGGAACAGTGATTTCCAGTGCTATCCGGTGGACCATACCAACCTCCCGCACATCATCATGCAGAATGACCGCGTTGTATCGATCAACAATACAACGCAAATTGATCTCCAGGGCCAGGCAGCATCCGAGTCAGATGGTCACCGTCATATCAGCGGCACTGGCGGCCAGCTGCAGTTCGTGCGCGGCGCCTACGCGTCGAAGGGCGGCAAGTCCTTTATCTGCCTGTCGTCAACCTATGAAAAGGGCGGGCACCGCAGGAGCCGTATAGTTCTGAATCTGACCGCCGGGAATATCGTCACCACGCCGCGTTCGGATGTGATGTATGTCGTCACCGAATACGGAATGGTGAACCTGAAGGGAAAGTCTGTCCCCGAGCGCGCAATTGCGCTTATTTCGATAGCCCATCCGGATTTTCGCGAAGAGCTGGAACGCCAGGCATACGAACACCGGCTGATACCGCGTGGAGTGTATTTCTGATAAAAAACGCCGGATGTGTCCGTCTTGCCACGAAACTTCTGCCATCCGCATATGCGTATCCGACAATCAGGAGGCAGGTAGGTCAACGTCGAACCAATAGCCCCCCTGCGGTAGTCGCTTTACGCGACCGGCTGTCGGTGTGGCAAAATGAGTTCCGATGATCAGAACAGGCTTGTCTGTGTAGTTCTCCAACAACGTTTCCCGTGTAGCCCGCGCCTGGTGCTGGTCGTGATCGGCTGAACTACACCAGTCGGTGCGGGTCATCTGGCAGGGATGGTGAATCCAGTCACCGGTGATCAATGCTTTTTCTCCACCTGATTCGATGTGAATGCTGACATGCCCCGGTGTATGCCCCGGTGTTGGCGCGAGTCGCACACCTTCACAGACCTCGTGTTCCCAGTCGACAAGATCAACCAGGCCAGCGGCAAGCACCGGCCGTACCGAATCGTTCAACAGTTCGGCATTCATCGGGTCGCCACCAACGCTATCCCAGTGCCGCCACTCCTTCTCCGCAAGCAGGTAGCGGGCATTGGGAAATGTGGGCACCCACTGGTTGTCTACCAGCATGGTATTCCATCCCACGTGGTCCACGTGTAGATGGGTGCACAGTACCGTGTCTATTGATTCCCGCGGATACCCGGCGGAATCGAGATCCTGCAAAAACGAGGTCTGGAGGTTGGACCATGCCGGAATGGAGCGTTGCTTGTCATTGCCGATACAGGTATCCACGATGATCCGGCGGTCCCCCGTATCTACGACCAGTGCATGGACGCTCATAATCAGGTTGCCCTGCGCGTCCATGAAATGGGGTCTCAGCCACTCGAGTGGAAGGCATGCTTCGCGGGTGGCTTCGGGTAAAATGAATCTCGTGCCTCCTGCGAGTTCCATTTCCATGATCCGGGTAACCCTGATTTTGCCGATCTGCCACTGGTTCATGTGCTTTTGCCCCGCGATCGACGATATAAAAACCTGTTTTGCGGGTGGGCTGGCTCACTGGGCATTCTGTTGCTTATCCATGATTTTCTGCTTAACCATTGCCTCGATCTCCGACTTTTTCTGTTCGTAGAGCGTGT
>JAOUDU010000046.1 GCA_029859085.1 Gammaproteobacteria bacterium
GATATGCCGGCGAAACTCCCCCGGCACCTCCGGGTCGTCCACCCGGGTCTCGCCGCCGGTCAGATCCCCGGCGGTTTTGATCACCGTCTGCAGGCGCTGGTCATTGCGGGGGTGGGTGGCGTACAGCCCGTGATAGCTGCCCACCGGCCTGCCGGTGGCCTTTGCTTTAACCCGCTGGTACTGCTCCTGGTCCTTCAGCACGCCGATCACTTCCAGCAGCGCGTCCGGGTCATAGCCCGCGTTGTACATGTATTTCGCCCCGAGGCCGTCCGCCTCCAGCTCGTGCTCCCGGCCGTAGCCCCGCACCAGTTCGGTGCCATACATATTGGAGGCGTCTGCGAGTTCGCCGCTGCCGGTAAGGATATAAGCCGTGGTCGCCACCACCTTGTTGGCGACGCTGGCGGTCTTCTGGCGGGCGGCGTGGTTCGCCGTGACGTGGCCGATTTCGTGGGCCATCACCCCCGCCAGCTCCGCCTCGTTGTCCAGGTAGGCCAGCAGGCCCCGGTTGACATAAATGAACCCACCGGGAGTGGCGAAGGCATTGATGTCCGGGCTGTCGATCACGGTGAAGGTAAAGGTATCGTTGGGGGCGTCGCTGGCCCTGACCAGGCGCTGGCCCACGCTATTGATATAGGCCGCCAGCGTCGGGTCGTCGTAATAGGAGCCGTCGGCCTTCAGTTTCTGGTACATCTCGTCGCCGACCGAGACATCCCGGCCGTTGACGACCACGCTGCCGTTGCCACCGCCGGAGGTGGGTTTGTCGGCGCAACCGCCGGCCAGTGCCAGGGCGGCGAACGCTGCGGCCAGCAGCGCATTGTTCCGGGACATGCTTTTCTCTCCGCTAGGAGTTGCTGGACAGGAACTGCAGCAACTGGTCGCCGATCCCGTCACAGGCCGTACCCTGCACCGGGGCGATGATGGGGATGGGTATGACCACCGCCGGCATATAGGACTGGCCGGTAGCGGTCGTGCTGATGCGCCCCACCTCCGCGTGTTCGCTGAAGTCCCAGATGGTGGCCTCGTAATTGGCATCGCTGCTCCAGGTGCCGAAGCCGAAACAGCCGCCGCCCCCCGGGCCCACCGCACAGGTCATGGAGCCGGCCGAATCCCCGCGCACGGTCGAGCCGTCCAGCCAGACCATGTACTGGGTATTCATCGCTGCCAGGCGCTTGGCCACCACCGGCTGGTTCTGCATCAGGCGCTCGAGGTCGGCGATCTGCAGCGGTGCGGTGCGGGGCTCGAACCAGGGATAGAACTCATTGACGAATTCCAGCTCGCCGATCACATGTATGGTCTTGTCGCCGCTGGCGATGTGGTCGCCCACGCATTCGACGAAATCCGGCTCCGTGTCGTAGTCGCTGGCGTGGCGCCTGCCCAGTATCACCACGGTGGCATTGCCGATGCCGTGCTCGGGCTTGTTGAAAACCATCTGGTCCACGGTTGAGGTGACACAGCCCGAAACCAGGCAGGTCACCGCGCCCAGCAGCAGGGCGCGAAGCGCAGCAGTTATCATAAAGTCGCCTCCCGATTGGTATTGAGCATCTCGTCCAGCCACGCCTGCACTCCCGGCACCCGGGTGAAGTTGCTGGCGAAATTGGCACCGGCATCCCGCAATGTCATCACCGCCGCCAGGTTGACCGCGGCCTGGTCGCTCTGCAGGAACGCGGTCGGTGTCTTGCCGTAGGCCGGCATGGTCCAGTCGGCGATGGGTGTGCCACCGGTGGTCACCAGCTGCAGGTGGTAGCGGATCCAGACTTCATAGACCTTGACGTTGGTCTGGGTCGGCAGCGCGTATTGCAATTCCGCCACCTCCGGGATGAACACCGCGTCGACCGAAGGGTTCATCTGGCCGGGGCCGGGCCGCCCGGCCATGGGGACGACCCGGGTAAACATGCCGGCCAGCAGGGTATTCCACATCTGTACCTGGGCCTGCCCGGTTTTTACCAGCCAGCTGGACTCCGTCCTGCTCTTGGCCTCGTCGAAGAATTCGTGATTGGTGAATTCCGGGGAGTACCAAACGCCGATGGTCAGCGGCAGTTTTTCCATGGTCGGCGCGGGAAAGTCACCCTTGACCACCACTTCCGCCGGGCCGCATCCCGCCAGCAGGGCCAGCAGGAAGCTTCCCGCCAGCCAGAGCAGGCGGCCGAAATCAGGGGCGGATGCCGTTGAGCCCGACAAAAGTGCCTCCATTGCGATAGGTCAGCTCCCGCAACAATGCGGCGAAGCGGATGATGTTGGGGTGCTGTTTATTCGGTTCCATGACGAAATATACAGGAAATGCGACCGCATGGATGCGTACCAGGCGCTCGCCATTTTCGTTGGACTGGTTGAGGCGGTCTACCGTGTCGATCACCCGGCCGATGGAGTCGCCGCTGAAATCGTCCCCGAACACATAGATACTGATTTTCTGGCCCGGCTTGTGGAAGGCGCGGATGGCGGCCTCGATCCCCTCCACCGGGCTGGAGTTACTGAACACGGCCCAGTTGCGCAGGTTCTCGATGATGACCTTCCTGCGCCCGGGAGTGTCCGGTATCCACTGGCCGCGGTAGCGGCTGAACATATAGGTGCCCATGTCGTTCATCACCTGGATGCCCTTGACCGTGGGGTAGATACTGAGGGTGGCCTGCAGCTCCTCCAGCATCCGCTCCCAGGCGTAGGAGAACATCGAGCCGGAGGTGTCGATCACGAAGATGATGTACTCGCTGTCTACCGGGATGCCCCCGATCAGGTTGTTCTGCGACTTGTGCTGGGAGCCCAGCAGGCGCTTCTGTTCCTCCGACAGTTTTTGCCTGGCGATGGCCAGCTGCTCGCTCACCACGTCGTTGGTATTGGTCTGCACCTGGATACTGTCGTAGCGGGAGCGGGCGCTGGCCAGCTGCCCTCGCAGGATGGCGATGCGCTCCTGGAATTTCGACAGCTGTTCCTGCTTGGCGTTGAGGTCGCGGTTCAGTACCCGGCTCTCGCCGCGCAGCTCAAACAGCTGTTCCTGCAGCGCGGCGATCACACCCTTCAGGTTGGTGGTGGCGGCTTCGATGATCTGTGGCTGGACCGTCTTGGTGATCATCAACAGCAGGATGATCGCGCCGAAACCGCAGCAGATCACGTCGAGGAAGGACAGGGAGAATTCCGCCGTTGTCCGTACCTTGCGCCGCGCCATCAGGGCCAGTCCTTTGAGGGAGCCATGAAGGAGCCCCCGCTGACCACTGCCAGCTGCCAGAATTCCGAGGCAGCCAGCGGGTCGCCCTCCATGGGCCCGAGGATGATATTCACCGGCACATTGCGCGGCAGCCTGCGCACCGCCTCACGGTACAGGCGCTGGCGTTCGTCGCCACTGACCTTGTTGCCCCGGGGCGGGCTGGCGCCCTGGGTGGGCAGGCCATCGGTGATCAGGAAGATATTATCCGGCACCGGCGACAGTTGCTGCAGGCTGGCGAAGGCGTTTTCCAGGCTGGTGCCGCCGGAGGGTACGATCTTGCGCAACTGCGCCGAGAGCTTTTCCAGCTGGGGCTGGTCGGCGACATCGAGCCACTTGCCCGCGGTATTTTCCAGCGCCGGCGCCGCCTTGGTATTGAAGGTGATCACCTGGTACTTGCTGCCCGGTGGCAACTGGGCGGTGAGCCAGTCCACGGTGGACAGGGCCCGGGTCCACTTGTCCGCCTTGCGCTGGGTGGCCGGGTCCATGTTGCGCAGGCGGATGATGTTGACCAGTTTGTCCGCGAGCATACTCGAGGAAATGTCGAGCAGGATGGCGATGTTGCGCCCCCCGAGGTTGAGGCCGGTCAGGTACTGCCGGTTGCCCTCGCCGACGAAGGTGCGGGCGCTGTTGCCACTGTCTTTCTCCGCGGACTGGCGCAGCTTTTTCACCTCCTCTTCCAGCGAGCGGATCTCGGCCTTGAGGGACTCGATGTCGGTGCGCTCGGTAAAGCCGTCTTTTTTCAGGCCGGCGATCATGGCCTCGTAATTGGCGATATCGTCGGTGATCCGGGTGGCCTGGCCCTGGGCCTCCACCGTCTGCTCATCGACCTCCGACAGGGTGTTGTGCAGCTTGACCAGGCCCGCCTGGCCGTCCCTGACATCCTCCTCCAGCATGCTGACTTCCGACAGCAGGTCGCGGTTGAGGTCCTTGCTCTCGGTCTTGATCGAGTGGTCGATCACCAGGAACACCAGTATCACCGCCCCGAAGCCGCAGGACATGATGTCCAGGAAGCTGAGGTTGAACGTGGTGAACTCGCGTTTTTTTCTCGCCATGGCTCTCGGTCGCTAGGACGCGACCTCGATCAGTAACAGGTCCGGGCCGGTGCCGGCGCGAATGGTATCGCCGCCACCCAGCACCTGGTCGGGCTGGCAGCTGGAACCGTTGACCAACAGCCCCGCGGTGGCGCCCCGCAAGCGCCAGCCCGCGGCGCTGTGCTCGAGATGCCAGCCCTGGCCGAGAGTGCTGCCGGCCGCCGCCAGCGGCAGGGCGCGGTGACCCTGCAGCAGGTGGGTCGCAGCCGGGCGGGGCGGGGTTGCCGCGACGGCGGAAACGGTTGCAGCGGGAGCGGCGACCGGCCCGGGCGCCAGCGCGGGCAGGGCGGTGACGAAGCTCAGGGCCCGCTCCCGCTGCACCAGTTGCTCCAGGTGGTGTTCCAGGGCCGTGCGCACGCAGTCCGCCGCGAGCACCTCGAAGCCGGGCAGCTGCGCCGCCAGCCCCGGCAGCAGGCCCGCCACCGGGTCGGCGATCACCCGGTCTCCGGGTTGCGCTGCGCCAATGGCCTCCCGCGCGCTGCTGAACAGGCGCTGGCCAGCCGCGAGCAGCTCGCCGCGGTTGATCCCGGCGCGGTAGCCGCTGACCTCGATATTGGTCTCATTGTCGCGGCCCAGCGCGCGCAGGGCGTCGGGCAGCGCGTCGTACAGCTGTTGTTCGGTGATCGCCTTGCGGCGCGGGTCGAAACGGGTCTGGCGGATAAATGCGGTCGCTATGATCTCCACCAGTTTCTCCTGCAACTGCAGCAGGCCGGCGCCGGGCAGTGGCAGGGAGCGCACCAGTTCGACCTTGCCATCGCGCTGGGCCAGTTCACTGATGACCGCCTGGTGCAGCTGGATCTCCAGGTGGAACAGGCGCCCGGCGGCGCCGTGCAGGCTGCCCAGGGCGACACTGCGATGCACCAGCCCGACCGCGGCGAAGGGGCACTGCTGCACAATGCCCAGCAGCAGCGCCAGCTGGTCCCGCTGCATGCTGCCGGACACGGCCATCAGCACCTCCGCGGGCTGCCCTCCCTCCCGGTGCAGCTCCTTGAGCTGGGCGTGGACCAGGTCGCCGGTGTGGCGGGCGGGGCCCAGGGCCGGCTGCAGGGTTTCAGTGCTCAGCTGCCACCAGTAGCGGGTGTTGATATCCCGGGGCTGCAGGCGGGCGGCGGCCCGGGCGGGGTTGCCGAAGCGGTATTGCTGGTCTACCAGCAGGGCGTAACCGGGGCTCTGCAGGTGGGTGCTGCCGTGCCACAGCTGCAGGTTGCTGTCATTGATGTCGAGCAGTGCGATTGCCATCTGGAGGGGCCTTTTAATGGACTACCAGGAAGCGCAGCAGGCGTTTGTCGCAGTAGCGCTGGCAGTCCAGCACCAGGCGCTCCTGGGTCAGCTGCAGCTGGTGCAGGCAGAACATGAGGACGATGCTCAGCACCAGCGCCACGAAGGTACTGTTGAACGCGACGCCCAGGCTCACCGTCACGCCGGATATGTCGCCCTCCACCGCCTTGTACGCCTGCCCGAGCGCGTCGCCGATACCGCGCACGGTGCCGATAAACCCGATAGAGGGGATGGCCCAGGCGATATAGCGCACCATGGACAGCTCCGAGTCCAGCCGGTCCGACTCGACCTCGCAGCTCTCCTTGATAGTGTCGGATACCGCCTGGATGCTGCAGGTGGTGGCGAAGCGCTGCAGCGCCGACAGCAGGGTGCGGGGCAGCAGGTAGTCCTGCTCCCGCTCCGGCAGCGCCTCCAGCGAGCGGCTGTACTCCCGGGCGTCCTCGGGCAACACGCTGGTGCCCTCGGGGATGTCCAGCAGGCGGCGGTCCAGCAACTGCTGCTCGTGCACGCCGCGGCGGGCCTTGTAGAACATGATGGCCAGGGCCCAGATCAGCAGGATAAAACAGGATTCCTGCTCGTAGTCCTTGAGGACCACGGCCATGCTGCGTTCCGGCACGTACTCCGTGCCCGCCGCCTGCAGCGCCGCCTCTTTCTTGATGTGGGCGTCCGCGGCCGGGCGCACCAGCCCCACGTAGATCGTATGCACCACGATGACCGCGATCAGCAGCGCGAACAGCTGGAAGATGAATTCGGATGACAGCTTTTGCTTCATGGTTAGATCCTATATGTCTACCGGGAAGGAGACAGGCAGGTCCTCGGAAATTTCTTCCGAGGCCCGATAGTCCGATGGTGACCTGCCGGCTTTCGCCGGTGTGCCGCTGGCGGTATCACCGCTGGGGGCGCTTTTCCCGGGGGCGGCAGGCGCTTGCCCCTTCGCGGGCTGCTGGCCGGAGGGTGCAGCCCCGGCCTCATCCGCTGCCGGTTGCGCCAGTGCGACGCCCGCGGCCAGCAACAGGGCCGCCACGGCCGGGGCCAGGATTCTCGTCCCGATCATTTGTCACTCCGCATAGCGCGCCAACCGGAATCCTACGTCATCGCGCCCCGCTTGCCCATAATCGCGGTAAGACAGTCGCAATTCGGCGATTTTACTGTGGCTCCAGCTGGCGCCGCGAATCACGTAGTTGTCGCCGCTCTGGCCACCCAGGGGGTCCACTTCCGTGGCCCCGTTGGCGGAGGGGATGCTGTAGACGTCGTGCACCCACTCCGAGACGTTGCCGCCGATGTCGAAAAGCCGGTTCTGGTTGGGTTTGTAGGAACCCACCGGGGCGCTCACCACGTTGCCATCGGTGTAGCTGCCCAGCGCCCGGCCGGTGACGTAGGCCGAGCTGTTGTCCGCGTAGTTTTCCAGCGAGTTCGCAGGTGGCGGGAAGGCGTCGCCCCAGGGGAACTTGAGCAGGGCGGTGCCGTTGGCGCGGGCGGCCCACGCCCATTCCGCCTCGCTGGGCAGGCGGTAGCCGGTGGCGGCGGGGTTATAGCCGGTGATGATGCCGTTGTTCTCCTTGTAGAACAGGGGCAACCCCTCGCGCTTGCTCAGCCAGTTGCAGAAGGCGGCGGCCTGTTGCCAGCTCACCTGGACTGCGGGTTGCTGGTCCCGGTTGAGGCTGTTGCCGTCGACCTGGCCGGAGTTGTGGCCGCTGTCGAACTGGCGGAACTGGGCGTTGGTCACTTCTGTGGTCTGCAGGTAGAAAGTCCGGTGCAGGGAGACCGGGTGCATCACCTCGTTGGCGCGGCGCCCGGGTTCCCGGCGCGAAGCGCCCATCGTGAAGTCCGCCAGCGGCGAATCCGCGGGAGAGAACAGCAGCAGGGTCTGCCCCAGGGCGGTGGTGAGTTCCGGCTTGATGCTGGCCTGGCGGGTCTCCTGGGCAGTCAGCAGTTTCGCCTCCACCAGTTGTTGCAGGCCCGGGCGCGGGGTGACCCGGTGGCGCTGGGTGGCATAACCGGGCAGGCTGACTTCCACCGAGTGCTCAAACGCCGGCAGCGACAGGGTTTGGCTACCCGTGCCCCGGACCTTGCCATCCACCTTCAGCACGGCATTGGCGGGGCTGATATTGAAACGCACCTCCCCGAGCTGGGCGGCGAGAGTCACGGTCTGGCTGTCGTGCCCGGCGGCGGGCAGCTGCACGGTGCCGGTATGGCGCCGGTAGCCGGGCTTGAACACCGCGAGCCGGTGGGCCTTGCCCGGGCTCAGCTCCAGGGTGAGGGGCGTCTGGCCGTGGAACTCGCCGTCGAGGGTCACGTTGGCCCCGCTGGGCACACTGCCCAGTTCCAGCACGCCCGCGGCGGGCTGCAGCACGATGGTTTCCAGTTGCAGGGGCTGGCCCGGCGTGATGGCCAGCGCCTGCTGGGCATCGGCGTACGCCGGCAGCTGCAGGATCAGTTGTCGCTCGCCCCCCATCAGTTGCAGCGTTGCCGGGGTGGTGCCCAGCGCCTCGCCGTCCACCAGGATGCTGGCGCCGGCGGGCTTGCTGTCGACGCTGACGTCAGCCCAGCCCGGCGCCAGCTCGAGGCTGAGCTGCTGGCGGATGTTGCGGCCGGTGACGTCCAGTTCCTGCGTCTGCGGCAGGTAGCGCTCTGCCGCGACCGCAACGGTATGTTTGCCCGCCTCCACAGGCAGATCCTGCAGCGGGGTGTGGCCGGCGTCCTGGCCATCGATCTGTACGCTCGCCCCCGGGGGAGTGCTGTCGATGCTCACCAGGCCCGGCAGTAATTGCAGCTCCAGCTGCAGGCTCTGGCTGTCGCGATCATCGACCGTGACGGAGGTCTCCAGCGGGTGGTAGCCCTCGGCGCTGGCGTGCACTGTGTAGGTGCCCGGTCGCAGCAGGTAGCGGTTGCCGAACGGCAGTGCGATACCGTCAAGGGAGACCTGCGCCGGCGTTGCCGCGACCACCACCACCTGCAGCGAGCGGGCGCTCAGCAGGAACAGCATCACCAGGCCGAAGACCAGGGCGCAGGCGGCCAACAGCCAGCGGCCGGTATGCACCTGCCGCGGCGGCTTTTGCTCCGCGCTGCCCAGTGGCTGGAACGCGCTGGGTTCGATGGCGCCGGCGGGCCCGCTGTCCCGGATTGCCACTAGATTGCCTCCGTGCAGGCGATGGTGAGGGCCGGCGGTGGCTTGTCGGGTGTCACCGTGAAATCCAGCCGCACGTCGCGGTAGCCGACGCGGCTGCCGACCGCGGTATAGGTGCCGGGCCTGAGGCTCAGCTCGCGCTGGTCGAACTTGCCCAGCTTGGCCACCTTGTAAACCACTACCTCGGTCTGCTGGTCGGAGCGCAGGGCGACCGTGATCGGGGTGTTCGCCTGTTGCAGCAGCTGTTCCAGCTGGCTGATCTGCCGCTCCAGTACCGGGCCGCGGGGGCTGATCTTGCGCGCCATTTGCAGCATCTGCTCCGCCGCCTGGGCCACCGCCACGTCCCCCAGGCGCAGGGGGTCAGCGATCGCGGCGCGAAACTGCTTGTCCAGCCGCGCCCGGTTGCGGCTGCGCTCGAGTCCCTCGCGGGCGAACAGCACGTTGGGATCGATTTTCTGCGCCTGCTCGTAGGCGCCGACCGCCTGCTGCCACTGCTCCGCCTGTTCGCCCCGGGAGCCGTCGGCCTGCAGGCTGGCCAGGCGATGGGCGGTGGCGGCGGTCTCCACTTCCTGCAGGGCGCTGGCCGCCTCGCTGGAGCCGGACTGCAGCGCCGCCGCCTGGCGGAACGCCTTGCGGGCGGTGTCGAACTGGTTGGCGTCGAGGGCCGCGTAGCCGGCGCTCATCGCCTCGTTGAACTGCTGGTCCCGGTAGGCGGCGGTGACGCGCGCCAGTTCGGTGCTGCTGCGCTGGTGGCGGGCGTCCAGGGCCACCGCCTGCTTCAGCAGCGCGATCGCGCCGGCCATGTCGCCGCCCCGCTCCGCGGTCGCGGCGCGCTCCAGCAGGTCCAGCAGCTGCGGCAGCGCCTCCACCCGGTGGCGCAGGGTGGCGGCCTCGGCATTGCCCGGTTCGATGGCATCCGCCTTGTCCAGGGCGGCGGTGGCCTGGGCCAGGTCGCCGTTCTCCAGCGCCTCATTGGCCAGGGCCAGCTGCCGGGCCAGTTCCGCGGGGATGCCCGCCTCCAGCGCCTGCAACCGGGCGAGCCCCTCCTCGTAGCGGGCTTTTGCCGCCGCGTAGTCCCGGGTCCGGTACAGTTCGTCGCCGGCGGTGGCCAGGGCGGCCACGGCGGCGAACTGCTCGGCGGCCCAGGCCTTTACCCCGCGCGCCTCCAGCCCTTCCTGTACTTCCAGTAACCGGGCCAGCACGTCCTGCGCCTCCTTGCGCAGTTTTGCCGCCTGGGCATCCGACCAGGGCGATACGTCCGGCCCCGCCGGTTCCTGTGCCGCCTCGCCGGTGGCCGCGGCCGGTTGCGCGCTGCCGGCCGGGCTTGCGGGCGCCGTATCCGCTGAGGCGGGCTCGGGCCCAGGGGTGTTGACCCGGTTCGGCAGCCAGAAAATCACCAGCAGCGCCAGCAGCAGCAGGCCGCCCAGGGCCGGCAATACCCAGCCGGGCGTGCCCTCGCGGCGCTTGCCGGCGGCGGCAGCCGGCGCTGCGGCAGGCGCCGGCTGCGCCACATCAAAAGGCGTGGGCTGTAATTGCTCGTTGTGGGATGACATGCGGTGGTGGAGCCTTGTCGGTTTGGGAATCAGTGTGCCTGGTCAGGGGTCAGAGTTTACCAGTTGTAGCGTCGTTGTCTGCCGGAGGTTGCAATGCGCCCACCTCCGCCTGGTAAATATCCGCGAGCAGTTCGCGCCACTGGGCGTACTGGTCTTCAACATTGCCGTGCAGCGTGACGGTGCGATCCTCCAGCTCGATCACCTGCGGCGTGATCTCCGCCTCCAGCGACTGGCCCAGTTCCTCCAGTGCCTGCACGTGGATCTGGGCCTCGTTGCGCTTGTCCAGGCCGCTCTTGAGCATGTAGCCGCCGCCGATGACAGCCACCTGGCCGGCCACCTGGGAAGTCGAGCTGTCCCCGGTGGTCGCCATCGCGATGCCGGCAATCAGGGCGAGACCGCCTGCGATCAGCTGGCGGGTGCTCTCGGACTG
>JAOUDU010000604.1 GCA_029859085.1 Gammaproteobacteria bacterium
CGAAATCACGAACATCCGTCTATCGTAGTGATCGTTGATGCCCACAGGGGCGGCGTGGTTACTGCTCAGGAAGATATTGGCGAAGTTCTTGATCGGGTAGGGCGCGACGTACTTGGCGTTGCAGATGATGTCCTCGGCGGTTATCAACTGCTTGATGAAGTTCTTGCTCTCCACCGACTTACCGGACGACACCTCCTCGAAGTGTATGACTAGCGCCCCCTCGTATTCGCTGTTGAACGACTTGTTCAGCGACAGGTCGCCCAGGGTGCGGCCGTGCTTGCCCGCCAGCCGACACAGGGTAGACAGCAGCAGGCTTTTACCGATGCCCTGATGGTCAGAGCGCAGCATGACTGCCGATAGCGCCCGCTGCTCCGGGTGCTGGAATATCCACGCCATGCGCTGTATAAACCACTCGGCCTCATGCGGCTCCAGCCCGTAGCACAGACCGGCCAGCATCTTCTCCCACAGCTCAATCCCACGGCAGCGGTAGTCTTCCACCTGCCGGGCCGCGAACCCGTCGAAGATGTTGTAGTACCCGTTGGGCAGGATCTTGGTGCGGGTCGATGGGTCGAAGGTCTTGCCCCTTATCTCCACCCGGTATTTGTTGTCGCGCCAGACGTAGACGGCATAGGTCGGCTTGTGTGTCCCGTTTTCCCGCAGCAGTGGCACTTTGCGGGGATACACCACAGCCAGATCGCGGCTCTTGACGTAGTGCCCTGTCTCCATGTCGATGGTGCAGCAGGTACTGTGGTCGAAGATGAAGCGGCCGTTCAACTGGTTGACGATGGCGGGGATGCGCTCGCCTTCAACCTCGCGGGCGGGCTGGGTGCTCGCCTCCAGTACGTCCCGCATGTTGCCGCCAGCCAGGAGGAAGTCATCAACGCCCAGCTTGCCGATGTGGTCCGGTATCGCCAGCAGCACGTTGTACACCATCGCGCCGCGCACTTGCAGCAGCACGGTCAGCCGCGCAGCGGCGAATTGCACATCAGGATTGGGTTTAGCGTCGTTGTCGTAGAGTATATACACGGTGCGCTTGCCCCAGTCGATCTGGTTCAGCGCGGGGTGAAGGGTCTTGCCGTACAGCTCAGCCTGCTCGGCGTAGTTCCAGACCCCAGGCAGGCCGATGACCAGTCCCTGTAGCCCCTCACTATCAAGCCAGTCCTGCATCACGATGGCTTTCTTCTCGCCCTCGCAGATGTAGACGGGTATGGCGGTGTTGTTCAGCTTCGGTCGCGGTAGCCCGCCGTTCAGCGGGAAGTAGATGCCCGACTTAGACCCCTTGGGCGTGTGGTACTTATGCTTGTTGCCCTCTTTACCTAAGAAGCGGTATCGCACCACTTCAGTAAAGCCTCCTGATACCGGGTCGGGGTACGGTATCGACACCCCTGGCCATGTGCCGTCTCCGGTTACATGTAGCATTTCCAACGGGGCGACCAACCGAAACCCGCTGAGCTGGGCTGTCTCCAGAGAAATTCCACTCTCCGCTAGGAAATCATGGTACAACTGGGTATACTTCATTCTGTTCATCCTCATGTGGTTTGTTCCTTGGGCCTTAGCCCCCTTTTCAGGGGGCTTTTTTTCGCCTATACTTTCTGTTCCCAAGGCAAGAGCGATCCTATCATGGACTTCGAGACAATCAAACAGTGTTATGAACAGTATAATAGACTAAAAGAGCAACGACTTGAGCTGGACCGGCAGTCGGCCCGTATCAAAGAGGAGGAGATAGCAGCTAAAGACCTGCTGCTGTGCGCCCTGGAAGGCAGCGATGGTGTAGTGGTTAACGGCACTGCTGTGAAAGTGGTACTAAAGACGCGACCATACATCGTAGATTATTCCCTTCTGTCTAATTTTGTTCTTGACACTGGCAATACACAGGTGTTTAATCGTGCTCTCAACATCAAGGCTCTGTCAGAGCTGGGCGATGTCCCCGGTGTTGGGTACTACACTACCTCAGATATAGGAACTAAGAAACTATGAAATCGAAGGCTGTCGCAAATCTATCAGATCGTCTGGCTGCTGTCGTCGGGCAGCAACCGCAGGTCCGCGCAGCGGGCGAGAACCGCGCCACGCTGGAAGGCGGCAAGATCAAGCTGGCTGGCAAGGAGGTATCCGAGCTGTCAGACGTAGTGATCCTGGCGGCAGTGCAGGAGCGAACCTTCTATGCCAACCCTTACACCGGAGAAGGGGCGGCTCCCGACTGCTATTCGTTCGACGGGGTGGCACCGGCACCGAACGCCGCCGATCCCCAGCACGATAACTGCGCCGGTTGCCCCATGAACGAATGGGGTTCAAACGGCAGGGGCAAGGCGTGCAAAGAACGCATCAAGATGGCGTTCGCGCCCTCCGGCAATCTGGACAACGTGGCGATTCTCCGCGCCCCGGTGACCAGCACCGCCAACTACGGTACGTTCCAGAAGGACTCTGCCGCACACGGCTACAAGGTGCCGTTTCAACACGCTACCACCATCTCCGCTTCACGCCACCCGAAGTGGGGCAACGTCACGCAGGTTCAGTACAGCGTCGGCGAGGCGCTACCCGATGAGGTGGTGATGGCAGCCCTTGATCGGTTCGACTCTACCATGTCAGTGCTCACCCAGCCCTACGAA
>JAOUDU010000047.1 GCA_029859085.1 Gammaproteobacteria bacterium
TCCATCGCGCCGCCAAACTCGGCGGGGATGGACAATATCAACGGGATCTGGAAATAGCGGGCGGCGTCTTCGGCGTAGTCCGGCGTGTACAGGTGCCGCGCACAGACGTTGGCGCAGTGCAGGTCGAGCACGTAATCGGCCCCCACCGCCAGCGACTGCAGCGTAAGCGCGAGCCGCTGGCCGAAGGGCAGGTCGCTCTTCAGCCGGGCGCGTAGTTCGGCGGCCATCTGCGCCCTGGCCTTTTGCTTCAGGCGATCCCAGGGCAGGCGCCCGCTGCCGCGCAGGCGCGGCAGCCAGTAGTTGCGGTTCCAGTTCTCACCGGTGGTCGGGTCGAACCGGCCGGGGGTGTACTCCCCGGACTTCTGGTTGATCGCAAACGGGTTCGCATTGGGCACCAGCACGATATCACCCAGGGGCGGGGTTTGCGCGAACTCCGCCAGCAATTCGGCGATCACCGCGTTGCCCTGCACCTCGGAGCCGTGCATGCTCGACTGGATGTAGGCGCGACTGGCGCCGGGGTCTGTGCCTTTTACGGTGTAGACGGCGATGTCGAGCCTGGCACCGCTTGCCAGGGAGCGTACCGGTAATCGTTTCAATCTGATCATTTCTGTTTATTCGACTTGTAGTCAGACAAGCGCATGCCGATCAGGCTGGCGACCAGCACGGTGGTGTAGAAGATGCCTACGCCGGCTTCCATGTAGGCCAGGAAGCGGGTGAGGGGCGCGGTGGGGGTGATGTCGCCGTAGCCCACGGTGGTCAGCGTAACCATGGAATAGTAGATCGTATCGTCGAGATTATTCTGCCAGGGACCGGGCTGAAGGCCGCTCATCGAGCCCGGGAAAAAATACTCGACGATCAGGTAGGCGAAACCGAACAGCAGGCCTATCAGGAGGTAGATGCACACCGACCCGAAGATCGTGTTCCAGGTAATCTGGCCGGTAAACATGACCTGGCGCCAGGCGAGGAAAATCGTGATGGCGAAGAAGATAAACATGGAGAACAACTGGGCCGAGGCCAGGATATCGCTGGCGATGGCGCTGTCGACGATCATCAGGACCACAACGACGGCGGGAATAAGGATCCTGGGGCTGAACCACTTGCTGCGGGCCTCGTGCATGGACCAGACGGCGATGATAACGGTAAGCATGAGACTGACATTGACCAGCACCTGGGCGGCACGCAGCTCGAGCTGGGCAAACAACCCGCTGGCAAACAGCAGCGCCACGAGGTTGGCCAGCAACCAGATAAAATTATTGTTTCGGCTCGGCCGGTGTTTCATGACTGTTCCCTCAACTTGCTGGTCTACCCGCACATGGCTGCTGGGCAACGGAGTTTATCACAGCAGTCCGGCTGTTCGCGTCACCAACGAGCACCTGCGCGGATAGTCGGGCTATGGGGGCGTCAACTGGAAGATATCAGGCGCCCTGGCGCAGAACCACCTCACGCTGCGGATAGAAAAACGCCATCAGGGCCTCCTCCTGCGCCATCGCGTCGCGGTAGCCACAGGCGATCAGATCCCGGCAGAAAGCGCCCTCGAACAGCAGGTAGCTGGCCATGCTGGTGCCGCCCCCGGAAGGAGTGGCACCGGTCATTTTCAGCACCGCCCTCATGGAGCGGGGCAGGCTGTTGAAATGGCGCGCGACCAGTTGATTGATCTCGACTGACGGGTTGATACACAGGAAATCGACCATCTTCAGGCCGGCGGTCTCGGCACGCGGATTTTCGTTGCGCACGATGCCAATCAGCTCATTGATCCGCACCATATGCTCCATGTCATTTTCCAGCGCGTCGATGAAGGCGCTGTTGAACACATGGCCCATCATCCTGGCCATCGACGGGGAGTGCCCTTCATGCCGCTCCGAGGGCTTGTGTGTGGGATTCCCGCTCACCCCCACTACCAGGATGCGCTCAGCGCCGAGGTGGATAGCGGAACTGATGGGTGACACCTGGCGCAGCGCGCCGTCGCCGTAATAAGCCTCGCCGATCTTCGCGGGGGGCAACAGCGTGGGAATGGCCGAGGAAGCCAGCAGGTGCTCCAGCCCCAGGCGCGTTGCGACTCCGCGGCGACGCGCCTGGCGCCATTCAGGCAGGATATTGCCGCCGAGGTTACTCTGGTAAAAGGTGACAGACTCGCCACTGTCATAGCTGGATGCCGTGACCCCGACCGCATCCAGCAGCCCCCCCTCGAGCCTGCGCTCGAGGTCGCCGAAATCGATCACCCTCGACAACAGCTCGGCCAGCGGCGCATTGTTCAGGATGGACAGCGGTTTGCGCAGGCCGATGCCCTGGTGGAACAGGGAGAAGGCCAGCCGCAGGATGCCCCCGAGCAGATCGAGGTGTCCCGCCTTGTAAACCTGGTCGACGTGGAGATGGCTCCAGATATGCTCTACTTTCTTGACCGCAAGGCGGAAATTATTGGCGGACGCGCCCAGCGCCACCGCGTTGACGGCGCCGGCGGAGGTGCCGGTGATAATGGAGAACGGGTTGTGGGCACGCTTGGGCAGCAGCTGGGCTGCCGCCTTCAGCACGCCCACCTGGTAGGCTGCCCGCGCGCCGCCCCCGGTCAGTACCAGCGCAGTTCGATCCGCGGCAGGTTGATGATGGCTCATTCTCAGGCCCTCCCCTGTGAATGCAGACTATCACAGCGCATCCCAGCCTAAATCCCGGCATGGGAATAAGTCCGGTATTTTGTTCCAGCCGCAGCATTTCGCGCCGCCCCCGATTGACCGGTTCTCCCCTGTTTGAGATGCTCGGGGTCCCCTGGCGCCGGGTGTCCACCGGGACAGCGAGGCGACAGCCACAAAATAAACAATAATAAAAGGGATTTTCCATGGCCGGTCTCGCCCTTAAAAAACGCAGAAAGCCACTCGCAATCGCCATCGTCACCGCCTGCGCGCTGGGCGCGGCGACCCAGACCCGGGCCCAGCTCGAGGAAGTGCTCGTCACCGCGCAGAAGCGCAGCGAAAACCTGCAGAATATACCGATCGCCATTACCGCCTTTGACGCCGGGGCGATGCAGGCCAGGCAGATCACTTCAGTGCAGGACCTGCGCCTGTCGGCACCCAACGTCAGTTACAGCAAGGGCAATTTCACCGGCAGCAACTTCAAGATACGCGGCATCGGCCAGGACCTGGTGGCGGCCACCTCGGACGCCGGTGTGGGCATTCATGTCAACGACGTGCCGCTGCAGGACCCGCGCCTGTACGAGACCGAATATTACGATATCGACCAGCTGGTCATCCTGCGCGGCCCCCAGGGCACGCTGTACGGCCGCAACTCCACCGGCGGCGCGGTCAACATGATCACCAGCCGCGCCTCCGTGGATGAAATGCTGGGCAATATCGAGGGGCAGTACGGCAACCACGACACCATCCGGGTCAAGGGCATGGTGAACATCCCGCTGGGTGACACCCTGGCGCTGCGCTTCGCCGGCATCAGCCTGCAGCGCGACGGCTATACCAGGAACCTCGCCACCGGCAACGACATCGACGACCGCGACCAGTGGTCCCTGCGAGGCTCACTGCTGTGGCTGCCCGCCGACAACACGGCGATCAACTTCATGGCGTCCTACTCGGACGAGAACAGCAGCCGCACCCGCAGCCCCAAGCAGCTGTGCCATAACGACCCCTCGGGACTGCTGGGCTGCCTGCCGGACAAGCTGGCCTTCGATGCGGTCAACCCGCTGGCGCAACTGACCGGCATCATCCCGAGCCGGCTCGGGCCCCTCGGCCCGCAACCCGGTCTCAGCAACGACACTTCCGGGGTGCCCCGGTCCATGCGCGAGGTTGCAGCCGATACCGACCCGCAGTACAGCAGTGACGAGACCCTGGCTATTTTGCGCCTCGAGCACCAGTTCCAGCACCATGAACTGACGGTGATAACCAGTTACCACGATACGTCGCTGCGCTCGCAGCAGGACTACACCATGAATTCCAGCCCGGTGCAGTTCTTCCCCTCGCCACTGCTGTCCGCGCTGGCCCCGGTCACCTATGCCACCTACTTTTCCGATAACAAGCTGCCGATCTCGGCACCGTCCCGGACCAACACCGGTATCGTGGGCGGCAATATCGCCGGCAGAAGCAACTCCCTCGACGGCTACGACATCTCATCGGCCGATAGCAGGCAATATACGTTCGAAGCCAACCTCGCATCGAACTACGAAGGCCGGCTCAATTTCATAGGCGGTGTGTTTGCGCTGGAAGCCGATATCGACAATGACTACTGGGTGATCGCAAACGGGCTCGACTACTTCTCCGTGGTGTTACCCGCAGTGCCGATATCCCTGGGCGGGCTGGTGGGGGTGGACGGGCTGGGCTGGGTCAGCCCCAGCTTTCACAGCACCACCAGGAACTACCGGCTGGAATCCGCTGCAGCCTTCGGCGAGGCGTATTACCAGTTGAATGACACCACCAAGCTGACCGCCGGGTTGCGCTACACCCGCGACAAAAAGACCGTCCATGACGCCGCCTACCTGTTCGACTTTGACGCCGACGGCATGCCTGTCCTGCAAGCTTTCGGCGCCGACGAGGACCTGGCCCTGGTCGACCCGACGCGCAAGGACAGCGAGGAGTGGAAGGAGTGGACCGGCCGGGTGGTACTGGACTGGTCGCCCGAGATGAGCTGGAGCGACGCCAGCCTGTTTTACGCCTCGTATTCCCGCGGTTACAAGGGCGGTGGCTTCAACCCGGCCTTTGACCCGAGGGAGTTTCCCGACACGGCATTCACGTTCAAGCCGGAATTCGTCAATGCCTTTGAGACAGGCACCAAGAACCAGTTAATGGGTAACCGCCTGCAGGCCAACCTCACCGCGTTCTACTACGATTACAGTGACCTGCAGATCTCGCGGGTGGTCAACCGCACTTCTTTCAACGAAAACACCGATGCCGAGATCTACGGACTCGAGTCGGAGTTCGTGTTTGCCCCCACCACCAACTGGTTGCTCAATGCCAACGTATCGCTGCTGCAGACCGCGATCCGCGATTTCTCCGCGGTGGATACCCGCGACCCCACCCAGGGCAGGAGCGACACCACCCTGCTCAAGGACAACTCCAACGCGTCCAACTGCGTTGTGTTCCACAACGGGGCCCCGGCGCCGGATATGCCCCAGCTCAACAGCTGCACGACCCCCACGCTGAGCAACGGCAGCCCCCTGCCTGCGCCATACGATGTCGGCACCGGCGTATCGGCAGACCTGGACGGCAACGAGCTGAAGAACTCACCGTCCACCACCGTCAGCCTGGGCGCGCAGTACACCTGGGACCTGGAGAGAGCTGATGTGTCAGTGCGGCTGGACTATTACTGGCAGGACGACATGTGGGGCCGGGAGTTCAACCGCGACCCGATCGACAGGGTCGACTCCTTCGACGTATGGAACGCCCAGGCCACGCTCACATCCAATGAAAAAAGCTGGTATATCAGCGCCTATATCAAGAACATCACGGACAGCGACGCGCTGGCGGGCATGTACCTGACAGACCCCTCCTCCGGGCTATTCACCAACGTATTCCCGATCGAGCCGCGCCTGTACGGCATCACACCGGGTTACAATTTCTGATGGTAGGGCGGGGCCCGCCGTTCACCTGTCACGGGGCAGGTGGGGCTTTGTCGGGATTCCCGGGCAGCACTTTCACCTCTGAATACTACCAACCGGAACAACTAGGGCATCGGGTAGATCAGTTTGCTCTCGGCCAGCCTGTCGGGTTTGACCAGGCGCCGGTCATTACCCTGCCACTGCAGCAGGTAATTGTTCTTGCCGACCTGGCGGCCGTCGGCGTCGACTTTGTAGATACCCAGCAGTGAGCTGAACGTCATGGTGTGCAGTTGCTCGCGCACCGCGGTGTGATCCGTGGTGCCCGCCAGCCTGACTGCCGCTTCCATTACCTGCCCGCCGCTGTAACCCAGGACGGCATAGGCTCCGGGATTATTGCCGTAGAGCTTGCGGTAGCGGTAGGCAAAATCCTGCGCACCCGGCAGCCGGACACCGCGCAGCCACTGGGTCACACCGGTTATGCCTTCGGCGTCTCCCTGCAGCTCCTGGCCGAACTCGGCCAGGGAGGCGGCCACCCCGAACACCAGCATATCGGGCTTGACCTGCGCGTTTTTCAGGGCGCGCACCAGCTCGACGGCACCATCGAGATAGGCAATCACCATGATTACGTCGGCATTCGCCGCGGCCAGGCGTCTTACCTCCTCCGGGATATCAGCCATACTGCGCGCAGGCGCATCCAGCACGACTTCCAGGCCCAGTTCCCTGGCCTTGCTGCGCACACCGGGAACCACATCCCGGGTGAAGTCATTGTCCCCGTAGACCAGGGCCAGTGTCCTCGCGCCCTCGGCGGCGGCGGTCTCGACCGCGATGTCCATGTAGCGGGTGGACGGCACATCCAAACCGACGATGTTCTGGTAGCCCTGCGCCCATATCTTGTCTGCGGACGCCCCGAGGGTCAGCATGGGAAAATCGTGTTCCTCCGCCACCTGGCTCGCGGCCATGGTGATGTTCGAGGAGTAGGGCCCGACCAGAAGGTCCACCTTATCCTGCTCGATCAGCTTGCGGTAGAGCTCGGCACTGCGGGCCGGGTCGGACCCGTCGTCGTAGTAAACGATCTCCACCGGCCGGCCCAGCAGTTCGCCGCGCCCGTTCACGTCGCCGGCCCACATCTGCAGGCCGCGCAACTGGTTGGTGCCGAATTCCTTCAGCCCGCCGCTCAGGGACTGGGTGGTGCCAATCCTGATGGGATCAGCGGCGTGAGCCCCCAGCGCCGCGGCCAGGGCAAGGGTGAATAGGGTCAGGAGCAGTTTACGGATCACAGTGGTCCCCGATTACTTTTCTACGTCAAGTTCGCGCTTGGTGGAGTACAGCCAACGCACCGTCTGGTATTCGAAAGCAGAACCGGTTTCATAGTACCGGAAGGAGGTATTGGTCCTGGTATCGACGCTGTCAAACAGGAATGTAGTGGCGCGCACGGGCTTGGCCAGCAGGTTGCCCTGCATATAGTTCTGCAATGCGAAGTCGGGCAGCTCGGCTGCGCCGTCGCGCAGGTTGGAGGGCCCCAGCAGGGGCAGGACCAGGTAGGGCCCGGTGGGCACGCCCCAACGGCCGAGGGTCTGGCCGAAATCCTCATCGGGTTTAGCCATGCCCATGCTGGTGGCGACGTCGATCAGGCCGAACAGGCCGATAGTGCTGTTGACCAGCACCCTCCCCGTGCTCTGCATCAGCTTGGTGGGGCTGGCCTGCAGGATGGAATTGGCCATGGTGCGCACGTCCCTGAAATTCTCGAAGAAGTTGTGCACGCCGGTGCGCGCCGGCTTCGGCACCACGGCCTGCCAACCCCTCACCACGGGCAGGAACACCCACTGGTCGAAATGGTAGTTGAAATTGTAGATACGCATGTTCATGGGCTCCCAGGGGTCATACACCGTGGTGATGGCGATGCTGTCCTCGGGAACGATCCGCTCGGCTGAGAACACCGGCTCGGGATAAACCGGCTCCGGCGTTGGCTTGGGCGGAGCAGAGCTGCAGGCCGCCAGTAATGCTACAGCCAGCAGGGCGCAGGCGCGGGGCATGATCGATTTCATCAGTTTGCCCCCCGGGTAAAGGTGGACACCATCAGGGCGACGTTGTCCCTGTAATTCATATTGCCGCAGTGGCCCCCGTAGGGGTAGATCGTGGCGCGGTCACCGAACACATCGTTGAAGAAATCGATTTCGCCGGGCTCCAGGATGATGTCGTTCTGGTTGTGCATGACGGTGATCTTCGGCGAGTTGCGCAGGTAGTCAGCGATCTCGGTGAGACTCTCGGAGGCGATAAACTGGTCCCGGGTGATATTCGGATTATCCGCCTTGTAGAAGGGATAAAAGAAATCGTGGTAGTAATCGGTGAAGCCCAGCCGGCTGGCCACCTGGTTATACACCGTGAGGTCCGCGTAACGGTCCAGCACCAGCCCCTTGGGCTTGACGTAGCCGTAGTCGGTCATCACATCCGAGGTGAACACCAGGGAGGCCGAGGAAATGCGGAAGGACACGCCGATCAGGGCGGCCAGCTCCTCGTCCTTCAGGTCCATCGCCTTGTAGGCCTGGTAGAGGAAATCGCCCCCTATCTCGTCCTCGTCCTTGTAGACCTTGCTGAACGCCTTCACCAGCTTGTCGAAAAACTCGTTGAAATTGTCCGCCCCCCCGGGGATGTTCTGGGTCATCCGGTCGAGCAGGGAAATCGAGTTGTACAGGGACACCGGCGGGTTGATCAGCAGCACTTTGCGGAAATTGAACGACTTGCGCTCATCATCCAGCTTGGCCACATAGGCGGAGTTGAACGCTCCCAGGCTGTAGCCGGTGAGGCTGAAGGAGGTAACCTCGATATCGCCGTCCAGCTTTTTCCAGATCATCTCCATCACCCGGTACAGGTCCGCCGCATCCCGCTGGGCGTCGCCGACCACGCCGGTGCTGGAGGCGGAGCTGACAAAATTGGGGTAGGTCGGGGACGACAGGGACACGACATGAAAACCCGCCTTGTAGAACGCCCTGGCCATGTTGAAATTCTTGGCGCCGTTGTGGGCCGCCCCGGTGCCGGCGATCAGGAAGATCAGCGGCGCGGGGTGGTCCTGCAGTGCCTCGGAATAGATCATCTCCTGGCCGTACCAGATCAGGTCCGGCAGCTTGCGATCGGGAAACACGTTGAGCCAGCGCTTCTTGAACGGGATATATTTGGGCAGGTCCGCCTCGTAACCCTCGGGGGTGCCGACCACGGTGGCGACGTAGCGGTCCTGGATCGGGAAGCCGTAATTTTCTACCGTTACCCTGGCGGATGCTGCCGAGGCCAGCAACAACAGGCACAGCACCACCAGCAGGCGCTGCGAAATGTTTGAATTAGTCACGTGAAGTCCAGAAGTGTCCCCAGAACGAATCGGCATTCTGCCACGAAAT
Source organism: Gammaproteobacteria bacterium (assembly GCA_029859085.1). Classification (GTDB taxonomy): domain Bacteria; phylum Pseudomonadota; class Gammaproteobacteria; order Pseudomonadales; family Halieaceae; genus JARRPM01. The sequence goes on from JAOUDU010000047.1 coordinate 8,920, forward strand.
TTTGGCCAAATCACCCGTTTAATCGGGCTGGCCGGGCGAAATACCCGGCGCGACACCAGCACTGGCCAATATGTGGCTGCAAACCCAGGTAACGGGGCCGCAGCTCAGTCTAAACCGGCAGCGGCAGGAAGACAGAGGAGACCGCGTGCACCGCGGTATTCACCGCCCGGTCATCCGAGTCACCGGCGACCCGCGCCATCATCTCCTGCAGTACGATCAGCTTGCCGAACAGGCGCTCGAAACTCAGGTTGTCGATCACCCCGCGGTATTCGTGGGTTATCAGGTAGTGTTCGCCATTCGGTTTCCGGGTATTTTTCAGTTTCCACAGCAGTATCTCCACGTTGCGCGCGCTGGTTAACAACGCGGGGCCATTGAGCTGGTCCTGCATGAACAGCTCGGCCTTGAAACTGTATGCCTGGCGCAGCATGCCCCCCAGCCCCACCACCAGTGCGAACACCCGGTCGCCCCGGAACGCGGGATCGAAAGTGAGGTTCATCGCGTCGATACCCTGCAGGCCGTCGAGCTCGGGAAAGTCCAGCACCCCGCGGGCGGTTTTGAGCTGGGCCAGCCGCCCGTTCACCGTCATACCGGGGATCACGGCCAGCTGGTCCGGATTGCGCTTGTACAGCTTAACCAGCAGTTCCCGCACCTCCCGCCGGCTCTCTGCTATAAATTCGTCCGCCACCATATCGATATCGGATTTCGCCAGGTTCTTGATGTTGTAGCCGCCACAGGCCGCAAGTGGTGAGACGAGCGCGGCAACAAGCAGGACGGTAGGGAACAGCTGAAAGATTCGCATCCGTCGATTCTAGCAAGATGTGGGTGGCTGTGGGCAATTGCCGGGCAAAAAGACGGTCATCCCCTGCAGCCACTGGGTACAATAGCAATACGCGGGGCAGTTGGAGGCCTGACACCTATGAAATACAAGGCAATAATCGCGACTTCGCTGATCGCCGGCTGCGCCGGTACCGCCTCCGCCAGCGCAACCCTGGCGGAGTGCGCGGCGCTGGCTGACAACAGCGCCCGCCTGGCCTGCTACGACATCCTCGCCGGCCGCAGCGCAGCGGTGCAGGAAAACGACTTGTCTGCGTCGCCCGACGGCGCTGACAGCCCTGCGGCTGTCGCGGCGGAGGACAACTTCGTCTCGCCGCGCCTGGAGGAAGAGGAGGAAAACGCCAATAACCGCTTTGTCATCATCCCCCACAACCGCAACTACCTGCTGCCACTCAGCTATAACACCATTCCCAACGAGGAGGCCTGGCAGGAAATGCATCCTGGCAACGGCATGGACAAGATGGAGGCCAAGTTCCAGATCAGCTTCAAGGCCATCGTCTGGCAGGACGTCCTCGGCACCCGGATGAACCTGTGGGGCGCCTATACCCAGCAAAACTGGTGGCAGCTGTACAACACGGACGCGTCGTCACCGTTTCGGGAAACCGACTACCAGCCCGAGCTGATCCTGAGCATCCCCAACGACTGGCGCTTCATGGGAGTCCACAACACCCGGCTGGATATCAGCTTCAACCACAACTCCAACGGCAGCTCCGAGCCGGAGTCCCGCAGCTGGAACCGCGTGATCGGCTCGGCGCTGTTCGAACACAGGAACTTCTCCCTGGTGGCCAGTGCCTGGTACCGCATTCCGGAAAAAAGCAACAAGGATGACAACCCCGATATCGATGACTACATGGGCAACGGCCAGCTGCGGGGCGT
>JAOUDU010000605.1 GCA_029859085.1 Gammaproteobacteria bacterium
AAACAGCGTCTCCATATCGGCAAAATGCCGGAACACCGTGCGGATACCGACACCGGCCCGCTCCGCCACGGTCTGTGCCGTAGGCTGGAGCACGCCTTCATTGATCAGGTCATGCAGCGCGTCGATGATCAACTGCCGGCTGCGCTCGGTGCGCAACAGGCGCCCGTCAGGCCTTTTATCTGCACCGGAAAGAATATCGGCGTCGGGCTTTTTGCCGGTTTGCCGCTTGCTGGTCTTGCTCATTTTCAGATGCTCCCCCTTGAAAATCACTTACCCCGCGTCGCTCGCGCGATACCTCACCCGGCCGCGCGTTCGCCACTGCCTGAGACAATCGCCCGCTCGATGCAATCGAGGCGATCCTGCCCGAATACCCTGAGCTCGCCGTAACTGAAGCTCGGTACACCCCACAGGCCGATGGAATACAGCTCGGCCAGGTTTTCCTGGGCCCACAGGCGCCAGGCGTCTGAACCCAGCAGGCCCCGGGCCTGCTGCCAGTCCAGCCCCACCCGCTCCACCAGTTGCTTCAGCCCCGCATCGGTATCCGAGCGTATGCCTTCGGCCCATACGCCGCGGGGGTAACGTTCCAGGAATTCATGCCCCTTGCCAGCGGCCCGGGCGAAGTCGTAGAGGGCATAGCAGCGCTCCACGCCCTTGCCCAGCGGGTCGGCGGTGAAGCCAAAATCGATACCGTACTTCTGCGCTTCGCGCTTGACGTCCCCGAATATGTAACTGCCCTTGGTCCTGGGCACCTGCATGCGCCGCATGACCATGGGCAGGACCGGTTTTACCACCAGCGGTATGTGATAGTGGGCGGCCAGCTGCCGCGCCCTGACCAAACCGAGATATGAGTAGGGACTCCTGATCGAGAAATAGTTGACGATGGGGGTATCGCGCCGCGCTTCGGGCACCTGGTCGGCACCACCCAGGCGACAGAAATCCCGGTAGCCCTTGTCGAATTCCACCCGGGCGCCGCCGCGCGCCAGGCCCAGCTCATTGAGCCGGCGCTCCAGGTGCTCCAGCCTGTCCAGTCCCCAGTACCACTCGCCACCGTAGCGCAGCATGCCGCTCAGGTAGTGGCCGCTGCTCTTGAGCAGGTTCTCATTGGCCCGCAGGTGGTGCTGGTAACACTCCACATTGCCGGTGACCCTGGCGTCCAGCAGCCCTGGCAACTGCGCACTGTCATCCTGCCAGTAGGCCCTGAACAGAGCCAGCGCATTGCCGAGATAGCCCGGTTGCAACTCCCAGTGGAGCAATTGCGCGGTCAGCTGGGCGTCGCGCCGGGGGGTCGTGGCGGGCCTGGCCGCCGGGAATTCCAGGCCGTAGAGCGCGGCCAGGTAGCCGCCATCCTGGAAGGCGTTCCTTTCCCACATTGCAGGAGCCGGGTACATGTCGGGCTGCAGGTTCAGGACGGTGCGAAAATCGTACTCCAGCGAAAAACGTTCAGCCAGCGACTCCAGCACCTGCAACAGCACATAGCTGTAGGGGTCATTGATGCGCAGGTAAACCGTCGCCCGGTGCGGCTGTCTACTGCGCAGCCGGCGCTTTTCGGCCCGGCGTCGCCGCAGGTCCCGCAACCCCTGGCTGGTCAGCACGCGCATGATATAGGGCAGCACTGGACTGGACATGGTCATTCCCTCCCGAAACCTTCCTGCCCCAGCCAGAGTCCGGCACCGTCCACCGTTTCGATATTGAGCTGGCCGGCGAGGCCAGCCGCCCGGTGCACGCCGATTTCCTGCATTCCGGGTGACAGCATCATATCCAGCATGGCCTGCTTCGAGGGATACATGGCAATCGCAACCGCATCCCAGAGATCCTCCACCTCGCCGAGGCTGAGCCGCGACACATCGGCCTTGAACATCGCGCCACCGCCGAATTCCGGCAGTAAGCGGCTGACGGCCTCCCCGTAAATGGCATAGGCTTCCCGACCGGTCAGTTCGGTCTCACGGCCGTCCTGGTACTCGGCCCTGTCCCTGAAACGCAGCAGGTTGACCATGTATATCGGGCCGTCGCGACCGGGCTCCAGGAAACCCGCCATTTGCTCCTTGTTTGGGTACACCGCATTTTCCACTTTCATAGCTGCTGCCCGTCACGGTTTTTATTGCCACCAGAATAATTTTGGCAGATTATACGCCATATTATTTTGGCGTTGTTGATAATGCGCTGAATATAGCCACAATTCAAAAAATAATGCAGGCGGTGCCCCATGCAATTCATGAAACTATTGTCGGCGGCTGTCATCCTGGCGGTCGCAGCCACCCGTGCCACTGCCCAGTCGGGCGTCCTCGAGGAAGTGATTGTTACCGCCACCAAACGCGCGGAAAGCATGCAGGACGTGCCGGTGACGGTCAACGCCATTTCCGCCACCACCCTGCAGGACGCGGGTGTGGTCGACCTGACGGATATCGCCCAGCTGGTGCCAACGCTGACGGTCTCCACCAACCTCAGCCCCTTTGCCACCGGCATCAGGATTCGCGGCATCGGCACCTCCCAGAACTCCATAGCCCTGGAAGCCTCGGTAGCATTCGTCGTTGACGGGGTCTATATGGGACGCTCTGGCCTGGGCATGTCAGACCTGACCGATATCGAGCGCGTCGAGGTGCTGCA
>JAOUDU010000606.1 GCA_029859085.1 Gammaproteobacteria bacterium
CAGAGGCCTTCGAGGCGGCCTCATTGTCAGGCTGGAAAGTTTCTCTTTATCGGGGAAAGTCCATATTATCAGTCGGGACCGTCTAGGCGATAATTATGTACCCTTTAATACTAGAAATTTTTAGTCGAGGAGGTTTCGCCATGTTAATTTCTCCAATTTACAGAAACTGCGGTTCAACGTTCAAGCGGTTGTGATCAGTCGACTCGGGAGGTGATATGAAAGACAAAAAGCAGATAGAAAAGGAAGCACTGGAAACCTACGATCGCTTTATCGCCATGCGCGACAAGGTGGATGCGGGTGAGTACGGCTGGGACGCGATGGCGGACTTCTTTACGGAAGATGCGGTATACATCGACCCCGCCTGGGGTCGGCAGGAAGGACGGGAGACCATCCGCCAGTTCTTCGTAGACTCCATGGCGGGCCTGACCGGCCACGGCTGGTCAACGCCGGAGCGCTGGACCATGGTAGACGGTCATCGCCTGGTCAGCCAATGGGACCAGATACTGGGAGATAAACCGGAGGGCGGCCACTGGATGGTGCCGGGACTATCTATTTTGTATTACGCGGGGGACGGACTGTTCTGCTACAGCCACGACTACCTGAACATGACTTACATCGGGGAAACGATGAAAGCCATGGCGTGGAAGCCACCGGAAGGTTTCAACATGCCCCCGCGCAAACCCGACTGGAGGACCCATCTACCGGACGCCTGGCGCACTTTGCCAGAGGCTTTCCGGTAGTTGCCATACCCCTGTCAACGGTTCTGGCAAGGTAACTTAACTCTGCTCGGAAAGTAGGAATCACATGCCCAAAACCCATTCAGATAAGCCTGGATGTGAGGCCAGGTTACTCATTTTCGGACGAGCGAGCTGAACTTGTGTGGCGCCAGCTCAGAACGTTGGGTTAACTTGTCAGTACCTGTTATAGATAGTTACAACATCCGACTTTTATAGGAGTCTGGGCTATACCCATAATCCGGAGTCGGATGGTCACTGCATCGCTATCTACCAGGCAATTGCACGGGCTGGCCGTGCGGGGTGTCGTGATAAGCCTGCCACCAAGCATTCTTGAGTCCGGATAGACGAGTCGAGTCCACCAAACCTGCCTGGGTCACCAGTCGCTCCAACGCCCTCAGCCACAGCTCATAGTAGGCCGTACCGTCCTCCGCGATACCATGATCGGGGGCCCGGAAGATTTCGTCTCCCAAGGTCTCCGCCCATTCGTTCCAGGATATCTTCCCTGACTCGATCAGGCTCACTGCCAAGGCAAATGCCTGCGCCTGCCAGGGCTCGTGGAACACCGGCTCGTTATTGTCGCGAAGACCTGCGGGCAACTGCGCCTCGCAGCGTCTACTGGTATCAGGCTGGCTCAAGATAGGATTCCCAGAGGTCGAGGCACACGGTGTCATTCTGGTTGGCCTGCTCGCCCCAGAGTTCGCGCGCTGAGAATGAAACGGTGTACAACCGCTGCATAACGATATCACCGGTTGCTGCGCGAACATCTGGCAAGTGATGGTTGCCATTGTCACTTACAACCAGACCCGTGTGGCCCCGCACATAGCGCGGCAAGCGGATATGCCCGGGCGGGTGAAGCGATCGCGCGCGCACGGGATCGCCTTCCTTGTAAGCAGCTTCACCAGACATGTCTCGCACAAACCCCGTTGGGGCATTGACCAGAGCCTGGACGATTTCTGGTGGCACCGCTACGACTTCCCCAGGATCTACATGCAGTAGCCCATCGGCTTCAATGGATTCCGTCATGCTGGCTAACCAGCGCTCGTAATAGCTCGCTGACAGGTACTCAGCCGGGGGCATGCTTTCAATGAGGAAACGGAAACGATCCACGTTGCCGCCCGTCTGTATGGACAGTGCCAGGTTGCAGGCAAATACCCTGCCCTGCCAGCTATCGGGAAAGACGGCTTCATGCTCGTTAATCGGAATCGATCCAAATCCGTGCATGCCGCCCATGTCGTGTATGCCATCCATTACAATAATGCCGTGCCGATCATGCCATTGCGGGTGACGAGTTCGGCCAGAGCTGACTCATCCAGCTCTTCAGTGCCCGCCGGCCGTTGAGGCATGACCAGGTAGCGCAGTTCAGCGGTACTGTCCCAGACTCTCACCTGGGTCTGCTCAGGTAATTCGACTCCGAACTCAGCGAGCACAGTGCGTGGTTCACTCACCGCCCGGGATCGATAGGCAAAGGATTTGTACCACCCGGGTGGCAAGCCAAGCAGAGCCCAGGGGTAGCAGGAGCACAGGGTACAGACCACCATGTTATGAAGGCCTGGTTCATTCTCTACCACGGTGACACCGGTGCCTTCAATAATGCCGCCGAACCCGAGTTCAGCCATCGCCTCGGTGCCATTATCCAGCAGGCGCGCCTTGAACGCGGGGTCAATCCAGGCCCGTGCAATAACCTGTGCGCCATTGCGGGGGCCGACCCGGTTTTCGTAGGTGTCTACGATGGCATCCAGAGTTTGTGGGTCGACGTAGCCTCGCTCGACTAAAGCGGCTTCCAGTGCTTTAACGCGGAGGGCCACGTCAGAAGGAATTTTGTGGTCGTGGTCGTGGTCGTGGTGCATTGCGAGCGTCTGGGTGGGA
>JAOUDU010000608.1 GCA_029859085.1 Gammaproteobacteria bacterium
GGGATCCTTGGCACCGGCAACATGGCCCACGAGTTTGCCGGGTGCCTGCGTCATGCCGGAAATATCGAACTGGTGGCCGTCGCCTCGCGCAACCAGGAGGCGTCCGCGCGCTTTGCACGGGAGTTTGATGTGCCGCAATGTTTTGCGGATTACACGGCCCTGGCCTCGGACCCCGGTATCGACCTGGTCTACGTCTCGACACCACATTCCTGCCACTTCGAGCACAGCCTGCTGTGCCTCGAGCATGGGAAAGCGGTGATTTGTGAAAAGCCGTTCACCATCAACGCGCCGGAAGCACGCCTGTTGATCGAGAAGGCCAGGGCCAAGCGCCTCTTCCTGATGGAGGCCATGTGGAGTCGTTATATCCCGGCCATCGTCAGGCTGCGCGAGTTGCTTGCCCGCAACGTCATCGGCCGGGTGCAGTTGATGGTCGCCGGCGGCGCTTACATGCCTGACTTTGACCGCGAATCCTACCTGTTCAGGCCTGACCTGGGTGGTGGCGTGCTGCTGGACGCGGGAGTGTATCTGGTATCGATGGCTTCCATGATTTTCGGATCGCCATGCAGGGTCCTCGCCGCCGGCAGCCTGGGGGACAGCGGTGTCGATGAGCACGATGCCATTGTGCTGCAGCACGAGAATGACGCGCTCGCCAGCCTGTATGTGTCCTTGCGCGGCAGGGCCTCGCCTGACATTACCCTGCTGGGCGATCGCGGCAGGATCCATGTCCATCCTCCGCTGTTTGCGCCCCGGGCGCTTACCCTCAGCATCCACGGCCAGCCGGATGAAGTTCTGCAGCTGCCCTTCCCGGGGAACGGTTACCAGTTTGAGGCCATAGAGGCAGCCGACTGCATCCTGCGCGGCCAGACCGAGAGCGCAGTTATGCCGTTGGATGAAACCTTGTCCATCATGCAGACGATGGACGAGATTCGCAGCCAGTTGGCCCTAACATACCCAATGGAGAATTGAATGGCCGTCGTACTGATTACGGGCGCAAGCAGCGGTTTTGGCCTCGAGGGAGCCCTGGCATTCGCCCGCAATGGCGATACAGTGTACGCCACCATGCGGGACGTGGCGAAGTGCGGCCGACTGCAGCAGGCCGCAGCAGAGGAAGGCCTTTCACTCAGGATCAAGGCGCTCGATGTCACCCGGCCGCAATCCTTCGACGCCTTTATCAGGGCGGTGGTAGAGGAAGCGGGACGCATAGATGTTCTGGTCAACAATGCAGGGATCGTCCGCCCCGGCGCCCTGGAAGACCTCTCCGAGTCCGCGCTGCGGCTGGTGATGGAGACCAATTTTTTCGGTCCGCTGCTGTTGACCCGGTCGCTCCTGCCGGTAATGCGGGCCCAGCGCAGCGGCTTCATTATCATGATGAGCTCGCTTTCTGGCCTGGCCGGCCTGCCCGGGGATTTGCCTTACGCTGCGAGCAAGTTCGCGCTCGAAGGGGCGACCGAGGCCCTGCGACACGAAATCGACCGCTGGGGCATAAGGCTGGCGCTGGTCGAAGCCGGCATGTATGCCACCGCGATATTCGATTCCAGCATGGTGGGTGAAGCACTGTTGCCGTCCGATTATCCGCCCGACTCCCCCTATCGGCCGCTGGTTGAAAGTCGCCTGAGGGAAGTGCGCGACCGCCGGTCCCAGGCATTCCATCCCAGGATTGTGGGAGAGCTGTTTGTTGCCATCGCGCAATCTGACGGTAAGCAGTTCAGGTGGCCGGCCGATGAAGTGGCCACCAGGGTGTTGGGCACGATGCTGGCGCAGGATGATGTATCGCGGGATCAGTTCCTGCGCATGGTGGCGGGGGCGGACTGGTGGAGCGAGGGGAAAAACCATGCGGACTAAACTGGCGCACGTCTGTATCGAGTCGAACGACCTGCAGGCTACCGAAGCCTTCTACCGCGTCCTCGGACTGGAGCGACGCTTCGAGTTCAGGAACCTTCAGGGGGAGCTGGTCGGTTTCTACCTGGCATTTGCTGATCAGACCTTTATCGAGGTCATCAGGACGAACAAGCCGGGACCAGAGGGAATCATCAGGCATTTCGCCATTGAGGTCGACGATATCGATGAGGTGTATTCCCGGTTGAAAAAACACGATATAACGGTCACTGAAAAAGAACGAGCCAAGGACCACCTCTGGATGATCACCTGCCACGATCCGAACGGGATTTTCATCGAGCTGCAGCAATATACAGCGCAAAGCATGCAACTCGTCGGCGGCGTGTGTGAGGTGGACTACCAGCCCTGACCTTGAACGGGAGCACCTGTGCAAATTATCTCCGCAGAGAGCACGACTGCGCTTGCCGCGATCATATTCGGCCTGGCATGGCTGGGTTTCTGGATCGATGGTAAACCCATCTCCCGAATAATACCCGGCGTACCCTGGGTTATTGGCATCGGACTGCTCCTGTCGAATACCGGCGTCATCCCGCGCGAAGCGCCGGCCTATGGTTTCGTTGGACAATACCTGCTGCCGCTGGGCGTACCCTTCCTCTTGTTCAAAGCCAATCTGCGCAGTGTGTTTACCGATGGCGGCTGGGTGCTGCCGGCCTTTGCGATTTCCAGCGTGGGAGTCTGCGCGGGTGCCATTTCCGGCTTCTTCAT
>JAOUDU010000607.1 GCA_029859085.1 Gammaproteobacteria bacterium
GGGTTGAGCGCGGTCACAATTCCGACGGTCCGCTCTATATAGCCTTCGAGGGTGTCCGCGTTGACCGTGATGCCGTCCACGCAGCGGGTGCGGAACGTTTCCATCGTATTGGCCAGCAGGCGCTGTGACTCGAGTACGGTGATGGCCACCAGGGGTTCATAGGCATTGAGCTGCAGCTGGCCGTTGCTTGCCGCCAGGGTGACAGACAGGTCGTTGCCGATTACCCGGTAGGACACCAGGTTCACCAGCTCCGGCATCACCGGGTTGACCTTGCCGGGCATGATGGATGAGCCCGGCTGCATCGCCGGCAGGTTGATTTCGTTCAGCCCGGCCCTTGGTCCCGAAGACAGCAGGATCAGGTCGCTGGCAATCTTGGACAGTTTTACCGCCAGGCTGCGCATCGCCCCGGACTCGGCCACGAACGCGTGCTGGTCCCAGGTCGCGGCGATCAGGTCATCCGCCCTGGTGAAGGGTTTGCCGGTCAGCTTCGCCAGGTGAGCGGCGGTCTTTTGCGCATAACCCGCCGGTGCGTTGAGGCCGGTGCCGATCGCGGTGCCACCCATATTGATGGTGAACAGCGGCTTCTCGGAGGCGCGGATAAAGGTGATTTCATCCTCCAGCGCAGCCGCCATCGCGTGGAACTCCTGTCCCAGGGTCATCGGCACCGCGTCCTGCATCTCGGTGCGCCCCATTTTCAGCACGTCGATAAACTCGTTGCCCTTAGCGCGCAGGGCGGCCACCAGCAACTCGAGCTGTTTCACCACGAGGTCGTTATTGGTGACCATGGCGACCTTGAGCGCCGTGGGATAGGAGTCGTTGGTCGACTGCGACATGTTCAGGTCGTCGTGGGGTTCCACGATGTCGTATTCGCCCAGCTTGCGCCCGGTCTCCAGCAGGGCGGCATTGGCCATCACCTCATTCGCGGCCATATTGGTCGATGTGCCCGCACCGCCCTGGTAGGGATCTACCGGGAACTGGTCATGGTACTTGCCGGCCAGGATCGCGTTGCCCGCCTTGATGATCGCATCCCGGGTCTCCTTTTTCATTTTCCCGACGTCGGTATTGGCCATCGCGGCGGCCATCTTCACCTGGGCAAAGCCGTTGATGAGTTCCGGATAGTCCACCAGGGTCGTGCCGGATATCTGGAAGTTCTCCATCGCCCGGGCGGTCTGGACGCCGTAGAGCGCGTCGGCGGGAATGGCTTTCTCCCCCAGCAGGTCGTGCTCGATTCGCACATCCTGCGGGGCAGTGGCCGCGGCTGCCTGGGCTTGTAAATTCGTACTGGCAATTGCCAGGGTCAGGATGGATACGGCCAGAGCCAGGGATTTCATCTTCATTTGTACCTCCAGAGGTCTTCGGGGTCAGGCGAGCAACAGCTTGCCGAGGAACAGGCCGGCCAGGGTCGCGGTAAGCGTGGTCACCAGGCCGGGCAGCATAAAACTGTGGTTGAGCAGGTATTTGCCGATGCGGGTGGTGCCGGTCTGGTCGAAGGACACTGCCGCCAGCACCGTGCCGTAGGTGGGCAGGAAGAAGTTGCCGTTTACCGCGGGGTATACGCCGATGAGGACATGCAGCGGCAGGCCGAGGGCCACGCCCACCGGCGCCAGGATCACGATGGTGGCCGCCTGGCTGAACAGCAGGATGCAGAGCACGAAAAGTCCCAGCCCGAACACCCAGGGGTAGGCGTTGATCACGGCGCTGATAGCGCCCACGATGGTGGATTCATTGGCGGCGAAGAATGAAGAGCCCAGCCAGGAAACCCCCAGGATGGAAATAATGGCCACCAGGCCGCCGCTCATCAGCTTGCCCCTGATGGCTTCGGCCGGGCTGGCCTTGAAGGCAATCGTGATGATACCCCCGGCCGCGAGCATGATGATCATGATCAGCTGCCCCATATCCGCCTGGCCTGTCATGACTTCCGGCCCCGCGCCGAACTCATAGACCGGCCGCAAACCGGGAAACAGGCCCAGCACCACCACCAGGCCCACTGCCCCGAGAAACACCGCGCAGGAACCCATTGCCCGCTGCCGTTCGTTTCCCGCCAGTGGCGGCTGCTGGCGGGGTGGCGCGACGATACCCGCGCCGAGGCGCTGCTGGTACTCCGGGTCATCAGCCAGTTCCCGGCCTTTCCAGAGCACACTGAGGATGCCTGCCACCACTCCCACAAGTGTCGCCGGGATTGTCACCAGCATGATGTCGATCAGGCTCGCATTGAGGCCGGCCAGGCCGGCGATCAATGCCACGGTCGCGGCGGAGACCGGGGAGGCGATCAGGCCGTGCTGGGCGGCGATGACACTCATCGACAGCGGTCGCTCCGGGCGCACTCCCGCCTTGCGCGACACCTCGGCTATGACCGGCAGCAGTGAATAGATAACGTGCTGGGTCCCCGCCGCAAAAATCAACGCATAGGTGACCAGGGGCGCAATCACGGTGATCCTTGCAGGGTTGCGGTGCAACAGCTTTTCCGCCGTCTCCACCAGGAAGGTCAGTCCCCCCGCGGCCTCCATCATGGAAAGGGCGGTGATCACCGCGAGAATCATCCCCAGTACGACGGCAGGGGGGCTGCCCGGGGGCATGCCCAGCACCAGCACAAATACCAGC
>JAOUDU010000609.1 GCA_029859085.1 Gammaproteobacteria bacterium
CACCCGATGCGCCCCAGCCGGGCATGCCGGCGGGGCTGCCGTTATTGATCAATACCTTGAGGAAATCGGTGCCGCGCTGTTGGGTGAAGTCGGGGGTGAGCGGCCTTCCCGCCGCGCCCTGGCGCAGCACGCCGTGGCAGCCGGCGCAGCGCTCGAAGTAGAGCCTGGTGGCGATATCGTATTCCCCCTGGGTCATATCCGGTGCACCCGGGGTCACAACGCGTTTTGCATCTTCGGTGGCAAAGGCCCCACCCCTGTAGGCCATGTCGCCGGGCGTGGCGCCGGCCCCGGGGTGACCGTTTTGTTCCAGGTCCGGCGCAGCGATTGCGGACAGGCTTATCACGGCAAATACCGCCGCGACAGGCAGGAGCTTGCCCAGGTGATTTATTGATAGTGTCATTGTTGCGCGACTCCCGGGACCCGTGGTCACATCTTACACGAATGAGGGTAGGATGCCGGTCGAAAAGCGCCTTGACTCAGGTCAACAAAGCCTTGCGAGTTGCTCGGGTATTCGGGGCCTCAAGCTGCTGCCGCAGTCGGGACCGCCAGCGCGAAGCCCCAAAATACAGGGTCCTGTGCTAGAGTGCCCATCTCGCCGGGACCAGTGTGGCAGACGTTTAATCTGTCATTTCCAGGATGATGAAGACATGAAAACAAAGCTTGCTCCCCTGCTGGCTGTTTCCCTGGTCGTCCATGCCTGCGCGTCGCATGCCGCCGGGCTTGATGAACAGTACCTCGCCCAGTGCCAGGTCCAGGTCAGTCAGCGCTATGGGCCCGGGCGCGAAATCAAACTGGTCAGCATGCGCCGTTCCATGGCTGGAGCGAGCCTGAAAGTGGCGGTCGGGCTTGGTAACGCTGACGCGGGCACGGAGCGGGTGGAATTCACGACCTGCCGGGTGAGCCGCAACGACCTGCCCGATGCCGCGGCAAAGGATGGTCCGCAGGCACCTGCAGCCATGCCTGACAGGTGATGGCGGTGATGGTTTCGCGCGGCAACAACGGCCGGTATATTTCAGCCGAAGCGGTTGCTGCCCTCGGTGCCGCGCTGGACCAGGAAATACAGCAGGACCAGTGAGCCGATAATGGGGATCAGGCTGAGCAGCAGCCACCAGCCCGATCGGTCTGTGTCGTGCAGTCGCCGAACAGCGACCGCCATATTGGGTAACAACAGTAGCAGCGACGCAATTCCAGAGAGAGGATCCGGTGCCACCGGATCGAAGCTCGCATATCCCATCATCGGAGCAAGCACAGTGCCATCGATCAATCCGAGGATTGTCAGCAGGATGACGGTTGCGAGTATCCACCACCAGTATTCGGGGCGGGCGGCCCGGCCGGTGAAGGTCGCGTATTTGCCCAGTACGGTTTGTACGGCGGTCTGCATATTCATGTTGCCAATCCTCGTCTGATTTCGGCTGCCGCTCAGGTTAACAGCAACGGCGATTTTCCGAAAACCTGTGCTACGCTAACTGCCGAACCGGTAATCCGGATAACAACAATATGACGAGATGAGGTGGTTATGGCTATGAGCAGAAAACTGGGCGCCGAGTTTATCGGCACTTTCTGGCTGGTGTTGGGCGGCTGCGGCAGCGCCGTGTTGGCCGCCGGGTTTCCCGAACTCGGAATTGGTTTCGTGGGGGTGGCGCTGGCCTTTGGCCTTACGGTGCTGACCATGGCATTCGCAATCGGTCATATTTCCGGCTGCCATCTGAACCCGGCGGTGTCGGTGGGCCTGCTGGTGGGTGGGCGCTTTCCAGCCTCGGAGCTGCTGCCCTACGTCATCGTCCAGGTGCTAGGTGGCATCGCCGGCGGGGCGGTGCTGTATGTGATCGCCAGCGGGCAGCCGGGATTCGAGATGGCGGGGTTTGCCTCCAATGGCTATGGTGAGCACTCACCCGGTGGCTACAGCCTCCTTGCGGGGTTTGTTTCAGAAGTCGTGATGACATTTATGTTCCTGATCATCATCCTGGGGGCGACGGACAAGCGCGCCCCCGCCGGCCTGGCACCCGTGGCCATCGGCCTCGGCCTTACCCTGATCCACCTTATCAGTATCCCGGTCACCAACACGTCGGTGAACCCGGCCCGCAGCACCGGTGTCGCGGTGTTCGAGGGTGGCTGGGCCCTCTCCCAGCTGTGGCTGTTCTGGGTGGCGCCCATTGTCGGGGCGGCGCTGGCCGGGGTCGTTTACCGCTGGCTGGGAAGCGAGGATTGATTCGGGCAGGCGGGTGAGCAGCCGTTGAAGTCCGCGATTTTCAGGTTCTGCCTGGCGTGTGTGCTGTCGCTGTGGGCGGCGGCCGTTTTGGCCGGGGAGGAGGAAGCCCCCGCGGGTGCAACCGTCGTTGCCGGCGATGATATTCCTGCAGAGGTCGTGCCGTCGCCTGCCGGGGAATCCGCTGCGCCGGATGCGCCACCGGAATGGGGGCCCCTGCAGATCCTGGACCATGACGTGCTGCCCGGCAGCAAGAGCGCCTTCCTGTTGGCGGAGGACCAGAATTTCGATTCCTCCTTCGTGAATTCATCGGTATGGGTGGTGCATGGGGCCTCCGCGGGGCCTGCCCTGTGCCTTACCGCCGGCATTCACGGGGATGAGATCAACGGCGTGG
>JAOUDU010000610.1 GCA_029859085.1 Gammaproteobacteria bacterium
GGGCGGCTGGGCATGACAAGTTTTCCTGTGGGGTATCGGTGAGCCAGTATAGGTAGTTGGGTACAAATTGTGTACATGTCGTTATCATGGCTGCTTCCAGTTTGCAGCCGGAGATACCCGATGAGAGTCCTGCCACTGTTTTTCGGCCTGTGCTGGTGTGCGCTGGCGGGGGCGGCCACGCCGCCACCGGCGCCGACACAGGCATCGGGCGCGGGAGCTGTCTTTGCCGCTGAACTGCAGGCCACCGCTAACCGGTTGGTGGGGCAGGCGCTGCAGGGGAATACCGCGTATGCCATTGTCGAGTCACTGGCTACCGAGGTGGGCCCGCGCCTGGCCGGGACTGCGGCGGAGGCCCGGGCGCGGGAGTGGGCGGTGGCGAAGTTGCAGGCCCTGGGCTTCAGCAACGTGCACATAGAGCCTTTCGAAATCCCGCTGTGGCTGCGCGGCGTGGAGACCGCCGAGGTGTTGAGTCCCTATCCGCAGCCGCTGGTGATCACGGCACTCGGCGCCAGCCCCGCTACCGCCCCCGAAGGGGTGGCCGGGGAGGTGGTCGCCTTTGCGTCACTGGCGCAGTTGCAGCGGGTTCCCGCGGGTTCACTGGCGGGCAAAATCGTGTTTATCGACGAGATGATGACCCGTACCCAGGACGGTTCCGGCTACGGCGTGGCGGTGGCGAAGCGCCTCGGGGCCGGTGTCGCCGCCGCCAGGGCGGGCGCGAGCGCGGCCTTGATCCGCTCGGTGGGAACCGGGCGTGACCGGTTTCCGCATACGGGCCTGATGCTGGCCGCCGACGAGAACGCCGCGCCGGCGGTGCCGGCGGCCGCCCTGGCGGCGCCGGACGCCGACCAGCTGCGGCGCCTGCTGGGACGCGGTCAACCGGTCAGCGTCAAGCTGGTTATTACCCCCCGGTCCCTGCCGCCGGCCCCATCGGGCAATGTCATCGCTGAAATCCCGGGCAGCCAGGCTCCCGCGGAGATCGTGCTGCTAGGTGCCCATCTGGATTCATGGGACCTGGGTACGGGAGCGATCGATGATGGGGCTGGTATCGGTATCGTCGTCGGCGCGGCGCAGCTGTTGCTGGAGCATCTGCCGCACAAACCCAGGCGCACGGTGCGCGTCGTCTTGTTCGGCGCGGAGGAGGTTGGTTACGGCGGTGCCCGGGCCTACGCCCTGGAGCACGCGCAGGAACTGCCCCGACACGTGATTGCCGCGGAATCGGATTTTGGCACCGGTGACATCTGGCGCTTCGATACGGCTGTCGCCCCGGAGAGGATAGCCGCCGCCGAAGCGATAGGGGAATTGTTGCGCCCGCTGGGTATCGGGCCGGGCAGCAACAGTGCCCGGGGCGGGTCTGACCTTGGCTATATCAGCAAGGCGGGGGTCCCGGTGGTGGACCTGAAGCAAAATGGCTGGGACTACTTCGACCTGCACCACACCGCGAACGACACCCTGGACAAGATCGCGCCAGGAGACCTCGACCAGAACGTTGCCGCCTACGCGGCGTTCATCTACCTGGTCGCCGACAGCGAGGTGAGTTTCAGGTGAAGTGAGCGGGGCGCCAGCCCCGCCGGGTAATTACTTCGGCATCAGGGCTTCTTTGGCCTTGTCCATGTCGACGGCGTCCGCCGCCTTCTCGGTGTCGACGGCTTCTGCCGCTTTCTTCATGTCGACACCGTCGGTGCTGACGGCTTCTGACATTTTCGCGGTATCGACAGACTCTATCGCCTTGTCCTTGTCGACGGCTTCCGCCAGCTTGCCCATATCCTGGGCGGATGCCAGTGAGGCGAAAGGAAGCACAGTCATCATGGCTACAGCCGGTAGGGTAAGTTTCATCGTGAAATCTCCTGGATTATCGGCAGGTGAGGCGCGGTGTGCACTGCAGCCACTATGCCTGTTTCATCCCGGGGTCACAACCCGGCTCAGCTGGCTGCAGTTTCATTGTCCGCTTCGCCGGACGCAGATTCCGCGGTCCCGCTCTCCTGGGCCCTGGCTTTTTGCTGCTTTTTTTCTTCTTTTTTCTTTTTCTTGGCCAGCTCGCGCTGTCGTTTTTCAAATGCGTAGTTGGGTTTGGCCATGGCTTACCTCGAAAACGGGTGACTGTTGGAAGACCGCTAGGATAAGGCATTTCAGCAAATACTTGGATTTTTCTTTTGGCTTCGGCCAAATCAGTCAATTGACACCCCCGGCCACCCCTCGCACACTTGGCGCTATTGTTGTGTGCCCGGTGCGGGCGCGCACTCGCCCACACGCCATGCAAAGGACTCGATGCCAGGCAGAACTCCCCAGTTATCCGACCTCTACCGTCTGGCCGAGCAACTGGATCTGGACAGGGAGCTGCCGCTGCATGCCGCGCGGGAGCGCGACCATGCGATAGGACTGGATTGCCACAGCCGCGATGATATCGGGCGGCTGCTGTGCTGGCTGGACGCGGTTTCCTCACTCAATGGCCCGGAAGATGCGCACAAGACACCCTTCCTCAGCGAGTCTTCAGCCGCGGCCCTGGGCCGCATCCTGGCCCTGGTGGCTGGTTTTTCAGGCATGGCGGGTTTCCTGTTCGCAGGCGGCAGGGGGCTGGTGAACGTGTTCGTGTTCATGCTGC
>JAOUDU010000611.1 GCA_029859085.1 Gammaproteobacteria bacterium
GCTCAGCTGTGCCAGCACCTCGGCGCCGAAGCGCTCGGCATTATCGCACCACTCGGCCCGTGTGCGGCCCTCGATACTGGCGGCGGCCCCGCTTACGCCCATCTCGCGGTAGCCCCCGATCCTGTCGATGATGGCCTGGGCCGACCATACTTCGCCAGGTTGGGTAACGCTGCCCAGAACCACTTGCGGCGGGTCCGGTCGCCCGACAGTCTCGCTGTACTGCCTGAGGTAGGAGATCCCCTGCGCCAGGTCGCTGTCGCCGGCCATCGCAGCGGTGCGCGCCGTGGCCGGCAGTGCAGCGCCGGTGAAGAAAGGGTTCCAGCCATCGCCAAGTTCCACCGCGCGCCGGATCGCGCGCCGGGAATTGCCGCCCACGAGCAACGGCGGATGTGGCTGCTGTATTGGCGCAGGACGCAGCCGCATGCCCCGCGCACTGTAGCCGCTACCCTCGAAATCGAATTCCTGCCCGGTCCAGGCCATTTTCATCGCCACCATATACTCATCCATGATGTCGTTGCGGCGCGCGAAGTCTGCGCCGAGCGCGTGATACTCCCCCTTCAGGTAGCCCGCGCCCAGGCCCAGGGTAAGCCTGCCGCCGGAGAAAACATCGAGCGTGGCGGCGGCGCGGGCGACTATGAACGGATTGCGGTATGGCAGGACCAGGATACCGGTCTGCAGGCGCAGCCTGCTGGTGACGGCGGCCAGCAGGCTCAACATCACGAAGGGATCCTGCGCATCGTGACCGCCCGCGTCGAGCCAGCGCGCGGTCGGGCAGGGATGATCAGTGACGCTACCGCCGCTGAAACCGGCGCGCTCCAGTGTGCGGCCGATATCGGCCACAGCTTCAAGTGTGAGAAACTCGCCGGGCGCGTCGGTACGATCAAACGGTAGGCTCGCGTTGATTTTCATACTGTTGTCAGCTCCCCTGGTGTCAGCGTGCAGGTATCCATACCCGGCTCATTCCCCCGGGTCACCGCCAGTAGTCCACTTTCCCGCCCGGTTGCGCAGCCAGCCGCCGGACGCCCAGGTACCGCCATCGACCGGTATGACGGTGCCGGTCACGTAGGTGCTCATTTTCGAGGACAGGAAAATCGCAACCTTGCCGCACTCCTCGTCAATGCCCGGTCTACCCAGCGGAATACGCCTGGCTGTGGCAGCCTCCTGCGCCGGGGTGGGTTCGATCCAGGTTACAGGGTCAACCGGGCCGGTGACATTGCCGCGCAAACCGGGTGTGACGGTGTAATCGGGTGCTATCGCATTCACCCGAATACCGTGTTCTGCCAGTTCAAGCGCCATCGAGCGGGTGAAATTGAGCATCCCGGCTTTACAGGCGCCATACACCGCATAGTTGGGCGCGGCCCGGGACGCCTCGATACTGCTTACGTTGACAATCGAGCCACCCCGACCTCCCCCGATCATCACCGGCACGGCCGCCGAGGTGGCCGCCAGCATACTGACCAGGTTGAGCTCGATGTGCCGGCGCCAGGAACCCTCGGACTGCTCCAGGAAGGGCCTCGGGCTGACACCGCCGGCGTTATTAACCAGGATATCAATACGGCCAAAATGCCCGTGTGCCTGTTCGATCAGGGCGCGGACCTGGTCTGTGCGCGCGACATCGACAGCCAGCGGCAATGCCCGCCTGCCGAATTCGCGCACGCGCCCTGCCGTTTCCTCGGCGCGCTCGGGAATGATATCGGCGATCACGACATCGG
Source organism: Gammaproteobacteria bacterium (assembly GCA_029859085.1). GTDB lineage: Bacteria > Pseudomonadota > Gammaproteobacteria > Pseudomonadales > Halieaceae > JARRPM01. The sequence continues at coordinate 1,713 of JAOUDU010000611.1, forward strand.
CACCAACAGACGCATAGGCGAGCGCGATAGCCCTGCCGATACCGGCTCCGCCGCCTGTGATAATCGCCACCTGGTCCGTCAGCAGTATGTCAGTGGGCAGCAAAGCCTGTTCCCCCTCGCCTGTCTGGCGTTTCAACCTGCAATCCTGTCCCTGCGGGACGACCGCTCCATCATGCCGTAGGTCTCCTCGCCATCCCAGCGATACCGCACGCCGGTCTGCTGCAGCACAGGAAATTCCGGCGGCAACTCGGGCCGGCCCATCGCAAAGGTCGAAATAAAAGTCTCTCCCTCGATCGCAATCTCTCCCCGCGCTGTCTCCAGCACCAGGGATACATCGTCTCCGCAGGGCTGCAGTTTCGACAGCCAGGGCGCCTTGAGCACCCGCGCCGGAATCAGTTCACCATCGCCCTCGAAGATATAGCCCTCGTTGTAGGTGGGCCGACCGTCAGGGCGCGGCGGGTATGCGTTGTAACCGAATGCGCGGCCGCTGGGAAACAGGGCCGACTGCCAGCAGTGGCCCCAGAACTCCTGGATATTGCGCACTCCCTGCCGGCGGATTCGCAGTCCGCTGCCGGAGAAGTCGTGAACCTCGCTGCCGACACGCAGCATACCCCGGGCGCGAAACAACTGCTCGAAGCGCTCGCCGCCCATCAAGTCGCCTTCAACCCCGGAGTTGAGCAACTCGGCGGCCTCCGGGGACATCGTGCCCTGGATCCAGGGCGGCACCGCCATCCTGGTCTCAATCTCGAATTCCACCTCGACCAGCGGCCCCTTGCCCGGCAGTGCGCCGTGCATCTGCTCCAGTGTCGTCATCTGTGCGGCAAGGCCCCGGAACGAAACGTCCCAGCGCCGGAACGGTTCGATACAGCGAAATCGCAGGG
>JAOUDU010000612.1 GCA_029859085.1 Gammaproteobacteria bacterium
CAAACAGGTACTGCGGGGCCGACAGGGGGACGGAAGGCACCTAGAGGCCCAGTTCCCTGACGCTGGCGATCACGTCGTCGTGGTGGGTCTTGGTGTTGACCTGCGCCATCACCTGCTTGAGGCGACCATCCTTGCCGATGATGAAAGTCGAGCGAAGCACCCCCATGAACTCCCGCCCCATAAACTTCTTCAGGCCCCAGGCGCCGTATTTTTCGGCCACCGCGTGATCCTCGTCGGACAACAGGGTGAAATTAAGCCCCTGCTTTTCGACAAACTTCCCCAGCCTGGCCACCGGGTCCGGGCTCACGCCCAACACCACGGTATCGAGCTTCGCGAAGGCTTTCTTGCTGTCGCGTATGCCACAGGCCTGCACGGTGCAGCCTGGCGTCATCGCCTTCGGGTAAAAGTACAGGACCACATTCTGCTTGCCCTTGAACTGGCTCAGCCTGACCGTGTTGCCGTCCTGGTCCTGCAGTGAAAACGCCGGCGCCATATTGCCGACCTTGGGTAGTGCCATAATGCTGCTCCTTGCTTGGTTGACTGCCTGGTTGACTGCCTGGGTGAATACGCGGGTGAACCGTATTTCAGGGCCGCCGCGGCCTGCGTTCCACGGTGGATACCCGCACCGGGAAATGCGCTTTCTCCACGTCGATAAAGTACTGCTCGAGTGTCTCGTGGACCACAGGGAAGGCGATCTGGTCCCAGGGAATTTCCTCGCGGCTGTAAAGTCCCGACTCCAGGCTTTCCGGGCCGACGCCGAAGCTGCCGTCATCCAGGTCACAGCGGTAGAACATATAGACCTGGCTGATGGAGGGTACATCGAACACCCGGTAGAGCTCGAGGTTGCTGACCCTGCCCCGGGCCTCTTCCCAGGTCTCCCGGGCCGCGCCCTCCGGCGTGGTCTCGCCGTTTTCCATAAAACCCGCGGGCAGCGTCCAGTAATTCTTGCGCGGCTCGATGGCGCGCTTGCACAACAGTACCCTGCCCTCGTAGACCGGCACGCAGCCGACGATAATCCTCGGGTTTATGTAGTGGATACGCTCGCAGGAGGTACAGACAAACCGCTCGCGGTCGTCCCCGGCGGGTATCTGCAATATGACGGAATTACCGCAAATGGTACAAAATTTCATCGAATGATTGTCTTGATTGTGAGCGGCCCAGTATAAGGCCTTCCGAAAACCGCCGCGAGTCTCACTGGGCCAGCTGGCGGTAGTTGCCCGAGTAAAACAACAATGGCTCTCCCTCTTCACGGGCCTGCATATCCCTGACCCTGCCCACTATGATCAGGTGATCACCGCCCTCGTGGGTGGCGTGCAGCTCGCACTCGAAGCTCACCAGGGCCTCCCTCACAATCGGTGCACCAAACTTGCCCGGGCTGAAATGTTCAGGGTCCAGGCGGTGATCGCCCTTTTTTGCATAGCGACCCGAGTGCTCATGGTGCTCCCTGGCCAGCACGTTGATCGCAAAATAGCGGGGGGTGGAAAACTCCCTGAAGACTTCCGAGTTGTTCTGCAGGCTCCACAGCACCAGCGGCGGGTCCAGCGATACCGAAGCAAAAGAGTTGGCCGTCAGACCCAGCGGCTCCCCCTCTGGCGTAACTGTGCTGATAATGCAGACCCCGGTGGCAAAGCGCCCGAGCGCATTCCTCAATTCTCGACTGTCGATGTCCATACTGTCTCTGCTCCCTCTTGTCCTGTAGTGTGGCCCAGCCTGCCGCAGCGGCCACTATTGGACTGCTGTGCGCGAACAATAACATCCCCTGTTCAGGTTATGCCTTCTGCGTCGACGTCCCAGCGGGCCGCCCGCTCCCGGTCACCGCAGTACGCCTCTACCCAGCGCGCCCCTTGCGGACCCTCCTCCTTCTTCCAGAACGGGGCCTCGTGCTTGAGGTAGTCCATAATAAATTCGCAGGCGCTGAACGCCGCTTCGCGATGCGCCGATGCCACCCCCACCCAGACTATCTGGTCGCCGGCCGCCAGTCGGCCGACCCGGTGGACCACAGAGGCGGCGAGCAGCGGCCAGCGCCGGGCTGCCTGCTCGAGAATGTCCCGGATACTGCGTTCAGTCATGCCGGGGTAGTGCTCCAGCTCCATGCTGTGTATCGCGCCGGCGGCGCCCGCGCCGCGCACATAGCCGGTAAAGCTGGCAACGGCACCCTCCTGGGCCGCGCCCGCCAGCAGTTGCCGCTGCAGTTCGGCCACGTCGAAGTCCGCGGACTGCACGCAGACCGCGAGGGCCGGCAGCGCAGGCACCTCAGCCACCGGTCACAGGGGGAAAAAAGGCCACTTCATCCCCATCGCTCAGGGTTGCGTTACCACTCGCTACGACCTGGTTGACCGCGCGAATCATATTCGGCTGTGCCAGCACGTCCTGCCAGCGCGGGCCGCCGTCGCGGCACAGCTGTGCCTGCAACGCGTCGAGGCTGGCGACGTTTTCCCCCCACGCCAGGTCCAGGCCGGCACAGCCGAGCTCCTCCCTGACCCGGGCAAAAAACAGTACCTTCAGCACGATGCACCGCCAGGCTCGGGGCGCTGCCAGCTGCCCGACTTGCCACCGGTTTTCTGCAGCAGTCCCACACTGCGAATTT
>JAOUDU010000613.1 GCA_029859085.1 Gammaproteobacteria bacterium
GACAGGGCCTCGATGTCGGACCGCCCCGCGGCCAGGTTCCTGCTGATCAGGCTTCTTACCAGTTCGGTGAAATCACGCGTTTCCTCAAGGTGGCGAGACGTCAGGTAATCGGCTATCAAGTGGTGGAGGCTGTCATCCTGGGTCGCAATGCCCAGGTCCAGCAAGCGGGCGGGGAAATTGAGAGAGTTAATCTCCGCGTCGAATTGTACCGGGCAGCGGAAGAAGGCTTTCAGCTTCGCGCCGATTCCCGGATCCCTGAACGTCAACGATACGGAGCTGAGCTGAAGCTTGTGGCAGGAGGCTTCGGATAACATCAGGTACAGACAGGCCATCAACAGGATCGTTGCCTGCGGATACCTGATGGCCTCTCTTGATGGCGGCGTTCGGGAAAAACAGGCCGTGTCCCTGTTTATCTGGAGGGCATATTCGATGCCCAGCGACCGTGTGCGCAAATGGTCCATCAAACCCTCGATGGCCTGCTGCAGGGTTTTTGCCGAGTAGGTGTAGATCTGGAGCTCCTTTGCGTAGTTCGATGACACCCTGCGCCGGGCGAGCAGCAGCGCAAAATCCGGGCGCCCCACCTCCGCGACGGCATTTTCGAGAACCTGACAATAGAGGGCATAAGGGAGCAGTCCATTACCATCGCGTAACAGCGCTCGGGGAATTCCCGTCGACTCGAACAGTCGGGTGCCACTACCTCCGAGTTCCTCTACCAGTTCCGACAGGCCATCGAGCGACCTGGCCGTCAAGTATGCAAGCATAAGGTTGACCTGCTATGAGTCGTGCTTGCTTCAATATACGTGCAGCCGACGCATAAGGACAAGTACCATACGCAATCGGGCAATTTTGAAGCGTGGCACCTGCCTATCGGTGAGGAGGGCGAGGGTTTTGGCATCATGCAGCTGCGCCGGGTCTTCCACCCAGGCTTCGTCATTACAGAAACGCTCCCAAGACTGATCGGCAGCGCTGCGCTCGACAATGAGGGGGGGTGGTCAGGTAGTGTCATTTGCGTCGCGGGTGATACCGCTGGATATGAGCTGATCGATCTTTGATTCGGGATATCCCAGCTCCGCCAGAATTGCCCTGGTACTCTGACCCAGCACAGGCGGCGGTACATCCGCCTCTTCTTCGATACCTCTAACCATGAACGGATGGCGGATATCACGCAAATGCCCCTCACTGGGGTGATCGTAATCCCTGAACATGCCAATCGCTTTCAAATGTGGGTCATCTTCGAGATCGCCGATGTCGACAATCGGTGCACAGGGTATGTCGAGTTCCTCGAACAGTTGCAGCCAGGCCGCGCTTTCCCGCTGTGGCAATATTTCTTCCGCCATTATCTGGTAGAGTTTTGCAATGTTGGAGCCCAGTTGGTCGGCATCTGCCAGAAGGTCGCTGTCGACAACGTCCTGCCGGCCCACCTCGAGCAGGAATTTCTTCCAGTGCGCAAAGGTATATACGCCGTGCACAATAAAGCCGTCGGCAGTAGCGCAGGGCTTTCTGAAGGGTGACAACATACGCTGATAGCCCACGTCGTCTTCAGGCGGTTGAAATGCATGACCGTTCAGGTGCTGATTCATCACCAGGGTTACGAAGGATTCGAACATCGGTACTTCGACACAGCAACCCTGCCCAGTCGTAGCCTTGCGGTAGACGCCTGCCAACACCGCTTGAGTTAAATTCATGGAAGTAGCCAGATCTGTAATCGGTATGGGGGTGAGCTTGGGTTGGCCGTCGAGTACGCCATTCAAACTTGCAAGGCCCGAGCGCGCCTGAATGATATCGTCGAAGGCGGGGAAATCACGATAGGGACCCGCTTCACCGAATCCGGAGGAATAACAATAGACAATGGAGGAGTTCAACCGCTTTACGGATTCGTAATCGAAACCCAGCTTCGCTACTGCGCGAGGGCGCATGTTGTGGATGAACACGTCGGCCCCGCGTACGAGCTCTGTCAGCACATCTCTACCTTCCTGACTTTTCAGGTCTATCGAAATGCTGCGTTTGTTGCGGTTACAGTTCAACCACTGTGCGCTCATACCCTGGTTGCGTTTTACACCGACTGTCCGATAGAAATCCCCCTCGGGTGCTTCAATCTTGACTATGTCGGCGCCCATATCTCCCAGCGTCTGACCCACGTGGGGCCCCAGGAGTATATGGCCCATTTCAATGACGCGCATACCTTGTAGAAAATTGTACATGATGACGGCTCCGGAAATTGACAGGAAGGTTTACCGGTACGAATGACCGCGCGACGAGGACCCGGTCCCGGGGAGCTGCTTGGCCAGCAGTTGATACAAAGCAGGGGCCCTGCTAACACGAAGTTATATTCAAGCTGCACGCCAACCGTCCTGCCTTTCTGCATTGGAGCGAATGTGCCTCCCAGTGGCACGGAACCTATAGTGGCAGGCGCCTGGGTGTCCTGTCCAAAGTTGGTTTCGTCGAGCAGGTTTTTACCATAGAGGCTGAATACCCATTCGCCGTTGCCCGAGCTCAGGTCAAGGCCCGCCGTTAAATCCGCCCAGCTGTCGAGATAACCCAGGTTGTTGTCGGTGGTGTACATCTTGTCACGATAGGCATAATTGA
>JAOUDU010000615.1 GCA_029859085.1 Gammaproteobacteria bacterium
TGTCGGGGATGTCGATCTTGCGCTTGCCGGAGAGATAGGCGCCGGTGAGGGATTCCTTGCTGGCGAGAATATCCTTCAGTTTGCCCTGGGCGACCACGCGGCCGCCGTGTACGCCGGCGCCGGGGCCGATATCGATAATGTGGTCGGCGCTGCGGATGGCGTCCTCGTCGTGCTCGACCACCAGTACGGTATTGCCCAGGTCCCGCAGGTGGGTCAGGGTAGCGAGCAGGCGCGCGTTGTCCCGCTGGTGCAGGCCGATGGAGGGCTCGTCCAGGATATACATGACCCCCACCAGTCCCGCGCCGATCTGCGATGCCAGCCGGATGCGCTGCGCCTCGCCGCCGGAGAGGGTTTCGGCGCTGCGATTGAGGGTCAGGTAATTCAGGCCCACATCCACCAGGAAGCGATAGCGCGCCCGCAGCTCCTTCATGATCTTGTTGGCTATCTCCCCCTTGCGGCCGGGCAATTGCAGCTGTTCGAAATAGAGTTCCGCCTCCCCCACGGGCATGCTGGTGATGCTGGGCAGCGTGCGCTCATCGACAAATACATGGCGGGCATCGCGCCGCAACCGGGTGCCCTCGCATTCCGGGCAGGGGTGGTTGGAGAGGAATTTTGCCAGCTCTTCGCGCACGGACTGGGAATCGGTATCGCGGTAGCGGCGTTCCATGTTGGGAATGATGCCTTCGAAGGGGTGGTTGCGCTTGAACACATCCCCCCTGTCATTGACGTAGGCGAAAGCGATTTCCTGCTTGCCGCTGCCCTGCAGGATCACCTGGCGGTGTTTCTTGTCGAGCTGTTCGAACGGCGTGTCGATATCGAAGCCATAATGGTCCGCCAGGGAGGTGAGCATATGGAAATAGTAGACATTGCGCCGGTCCCAGCCGCGGATTGCGCCCTCGGCCAGGCTGGCCTCGGGGTACAGCACGATCCGTTCCTGGTCGAAATACTGGCGCACGCCGAGGCCGTCGCAGCCGGGGCAGGCGCCCGCCGGGTTGTTGAAGGAGAACAACCGCGGCTCGAGCTCGTCGATGCTGTGGCCGCACTCCGGGCAGGCGAACCTGGCGGAGAAGCTGATGTCATCCCCGTCGCCATCCATGTAGCTGATAGAGGCGAGGCCGTCGGTGAGCCCGAGGGCCGTCTCGAAGGACTCCGCCAGGCGGATACCGAGGTCCTGGCGCACCTTGAAGCGATCCACAACCACTTCGATCCGGTGTTTTTTCTTCTTGTCGAGCAGCGGCAGGTCGTCGAGGTCGGTGACGATCCCGTCCACCCGCGCGCGCACGAAGCCGCCGGCCCGCAGCTCCTCGAACACGTGCAGGTGCTCGCCCTTGCGGTCCCTTACAACCGGTGCCAGCAGCATCAGCTTGCTGCCCTCGGGCAGGGCCAGCACGGTGTCCACCATCTGGCTGACGGTCTGGGCCTGCAGGTTGTGGCCGTGGTCCGGGCAGCGCGGCTCTCCCACCCTTGCGTACAGCAGGCGGAGGTAGTCGTATATTTCGGTGATGGTGCCGACGGTCGAACGGGGGTTATGGGAAGTGGATTTCTGTTCGATGGAAATGGCCGGGGACAGGCCCTCGATATGGTCCATATCCGGCTTCTCCATCATGGACAGGAACTGCCTGGCATAGGTGGAGAGGGATTCGACATAGCGCCGCTGCCCTTCGGCATAGAGAGTGTCGAAGGCGAGGGATGACTTGCCCGAGCCCGACAGGCCGGTGATAACCACAAGCTTGTCCCTGGGGATATCCAGGTCGATATTCTTGAGGTTGTGGGTGCGCGCCCCGCGTACTTGAATAGTGTCCATTTGTCCCGATACCGCTGTGAAAACCGAACCCGGCAGTATATGCCCTGGCCTGTTTACCTGCAAAAACATCCTCCATATTACGGCCCGCGGCCCTGTATGGATGTGCCGCGGGTAGCAAAACTGGTATGCTTGGCGCTCGCAATTCCCAAGACGTAGCCCCCGTGATTACCGAACATCCCATGACAGCCCTGGAGCGGCGCTCTGTAAGCTCCCTGGCGCTTCTTTACAGCTTCCGCATGCTGGGGCTCTTTATGGTGGTGCCGGTGCTGAGCCTGTACGCCGCCGATATGCCCGGCGCAACCCCCAGTCTTATCGGCCTGGCTCTCGGCGCCTATGGCCTTACCCAGGCGCTGCTGCAGATCCCCCTGGGCTGGCTGTCGGACCAGGTGGGGCGCAAACCGGTGATCATCGGCGGGCTGCTGATGTTTGCGCTGGGCAGCGTGCTCGCCGCAATGTCGGACAGCCTCTGGGGTATCGTCCTCGGACGCGCGATCCAGGGCGCGGGCGCCATTGCTGCCACGGTCATGGCCCTGGTGGCCGACCTGACCAGCACCGAGCAGCGCACCAAGGCCATGGCAATCGTGGGTATGAGTATCGGCCTGTCCTTCGCCGTCGCGCTGGTCCTGGGGCCGGCCATCGCGGCCGCCGGGGGGCTGTCCACGGTGTTCTGGGCCACCGCGCTGCTGGCCGTCGGCGGGATTGCCATCCTGGCGTTGCTGGTGCCCACGCCGGCGGCCGCCCCGGTCGGGCACAGCGACGTGGGGGCCAGGCCGAAACTGTT
>JAOUDU010000614.1 GCA_029859085.1 Gammaproteobacteria bacterium
CAGAAGTTGCAGCCGGACAGCGAATGCTGGCAGGCGGCCGATGGCGAACAGGCCCTGGCGCTGGTCCGGCAGCACACCCCGGACCTGCTGTTGCTGGATATCCGCATGCCGGGGATGAGCGGGATCGAGCTGGCGGGCCGGCTCGAGCGGGAATCACAGCCGCCGGCGGTGATTTTTTGCACGGCCTACGATGAATATGCCCTCGAGGCACTGCAGCACCAGGCGGTGGCCTACCTGCTCAAGCCGGTGCGTGAGGCCGATCTCGCGCGGGCCCTGGCCAGTGCCGGCAGGGTTAACCGGGTGCAGCTGGCCGCGCTCGCCGGGGCGCAGCGTGCCGGGGCCGGCAGCCAGGCCGGGCAGCGTACCCAGCTGTTGAGCAGCAGCCACCGCGGCATTGAGACCATGCCGGTGGCGGATGTCCGCTGCCTGCTGGCGGAGCAGAAATACGTGACGGCCTGCAGTCCCACCGCCCAGCTGTTGATCCCCGACACGCTCAAGGAACTGGAGCGGGAGTTCGGTGAGCGTTTCCTGCGGGTACATCGCAATGCGCTGGTTGCGCGCGCCCATATTGTCCGCCTGCAGCGTGAGGAGGATGGCACCTGGTATGTGGTGCTCGACGGGATCGAGCAGCGGCCCGCGGTCAGCCGCCGGCACCTGGGCGAGGTCAAGCAACGACTGCTGGCGGATTGATTGGTCCCGGCAGGGTCGGCAGGCCGGCCGGGTTGTCGCGACCGGCCGGTCCGGCTGGTATCATGTCCGGCCGCAGATGAGGAACACGAATGCCCTCCAAGTTGACGATAGCCACACGGGAAAGTCCGCTGGCCCTGTGGCAGGCCGAGTACGTCCGCGGCGCCCTGCAGGCAGCCCACCCGGCATTGGCGGTGGAACTGCTGGGAATGACCTCCCGGGGCGACCAGCTGCTGGACGTGCCGCTGGCGAAGGTGGGTGGCAAGGGCCTGTTTGTGAAGGAGCTGGAAACCGCCCTGCTCGACGGCAGCGCCGATATCGCGGTGCATTCCATGAAGGATGTGCCGATGGAGTTTCCCGAGGGTCTGGGGCTGGGCGTTATCTGCGAGCGGGAAGACCCCACCGACGCTTTTGTGAGCAATAATTACGCGTCGCTGGAAGAACTGCCCGCCGGCAGCGTGGTGGGAACCTCCAGCCTGCGCCGGGAGTGCCAGTTGCGGCAGCGCCGGCCCGACCTGGAAGTGAAGTTCCTGCGGGGCAACGTCAATACCCGCCTGCGCAAGCTCGATCAGGGCGAATACGACGCGGTGATCCTGGCCAGCGCCGGGCTGATCAGGCTGGGGTTTGGCGCCCGGATCACCGGGCGGATAGAAGTGGAGCACTCCCTGCCCGCGGGGGGCCAGGGCGCGGTCGGCATCGAGCTGCGCTGCGCCGATGCGCAGGTCCTGGATTTGCTTCGGGTATTACACCATGAGCCCACCGCCCAGCGGGTCACCGCCGAGCGCGCCCTCAACCAGCGCCTCCAGGGCGGTTGCCAGGTACCCATTGCCTGTTATGCGGAGCATATTCCCGCCACCGGCCGGCTCTGGCTGCGCGGGCTCGTGGGCCGCCCAGACGGCTCCCTGATCCTGCGCGCCGAGGGGGAGGCCGCCGCCGCTGATGCGCGGCAGCTGGGCATCCGGGTGGCCGAGCAACTGCTTGAGCTCGGCGCCGCCGCTATCCTGGCCGGGGTCCATGGGGCGTAGCGAGGGCGTCCTGGTCACTCGCCCCGCGGGGCAGGGGAATGAGTTGTGCGCCGCCCTCGAGCGCGCCGGTTTCACCGCGCACAGCCTGCCCCTGTTGCAATTGCTGCCGCTGGCGGAACCCGATCCCGCGCAGCGCCAGCTGGTGCTGGACCTCGATCATTTTCACCACGTCATCTTTGTCAGCGGCAACGCAGTGCGCTGGGGCATGGCCTGGATCGAGTCCTGCTGGCCCCAGCTCCCGGTCGGGCTCCACTGGTATGCGGTAGGCGAGGCCACCGCCACAGCGTTGTCTGCGCACGGTGTGAAGGTGCTGACACCGGGGATCGACATGACCAGCGAGGGGCTGCTGGCCTTGCCGCAGCTGCGGCAGGTGAGCGGCCAGCGAGTACTCATCATCAAGGGTGAGGGAGGGCGGGCGACCCTCGCCAGCGAACTGGGCCGCCGCGGCGCCCGGGTGGATGAGCTGGCCTGTTACCGCCGGGGCCCGCCCGGCCTCGCCGCCGGCGAGCTGGCCCGGAAGCTGTCGCAGTGGGATATCGGGGTCGTGATGATCAGCAGCGGGGAGGGCCTTGCCAATATGCTGGCATTGCTTAGCCCGGCCGAAACCACTAAGTTTATGGATATCATCCTGCTGGTGCCTTCGCAGAGGGTCGCGCAAATGGCGCGCGCGGCCGGATTCAGCCGGGTGATTACCGCAGAGAATGCCTCGGATAGCGCCATGATGCGCGCCCTGGCGGGATTGCAACCCACCGCTGGAGAGTGAGAGTGAGTGATCGGCAGGAGAAGAATATCGAGCAGCTGGCACAGGAGACCGCCGCGGCGGGGGACAGTATGCTGGCCGGCGCCGGCCCGGACGAAGGGACGGAGGGTGGC
>JAOUDU010000048.1 GCA_029859085.1 Gammaproteobacteria bacterium
CTGGAACAGTACCGGGTCGCCGCCGCCCGCGGCGGAGAAGAAGCTGGTGCCGAAATGCACGTCCATCAGCATCATCGTTACGCAGCCCGCCAGTACCGGCATGACCGCCACCAGCAGGAAGGCGGTGATCAGCCAGGTCCATACGAACAGTGGCATCTTCATGTAAGTCATGCCCGGGGCGCGCATATTCATCACCGTGGCGATGATGTTGATGGAGCCCATGATGGAGGAGAGGCCCAGCACGTGAATACAGAAGATGAAGTAGGTTACCGACGGCCCCGCGTAGGTGGTGGACAGGGGCGCGTAGAATGTCCAGCCGGCCGCGGGGGCACCGCCCTCCATGAAGAGGGTCGACGCCAGCAGCAGGAAAGTCGGGGGCAGGATCCAGAAACTCCAGTTGTTCATCCGCGGCAGCGCCATGTCCGGCGCGCCGATCATCATCGGGATCAGCCAGTTGGCCAGGCCCACAAAGGAGGGCATGATCGCCCCGAATACCATGACCAGGCCATGGAGGGTGGTCATCTGGTTGAAAAAGGCTGGCTCGACCAGCTGCAGGCCGGGCTGGAACAGCTCGGCGCGGATGATCATGGCGAACGAACCGCCGAGGATAAACATCGCAAAGGAGAACCACAGGTACATGGTTCCGATATCTTTGTGGTTGGTGGTGAAAAGCCACCGGGTTAGGCCCTTGGCAGGACCGTGATGATGATCGCCCATCGTTAACTCCTCCAATTAGCCTTTTTTGTGGTTGTAGACATCAATGGGCTGAACCATGTCACCCATATTGTTGCCAAATGCGTTGCGCTGGTAGGTGATGACCGCCGCCAGGTCGACGTCGTTCAACTGGTTGCCGAAAGCCTGCATCGCAGTGCCCGGCACGCCGTTGATACCGATATCGAGGTGCACGCCGACGTCGCCGGTAGCGATAGCGCTGCCTGCTATGGGCTTGCCCAGGCCACCCTCGCCGTTGGCGCCGTGGCAGGCCAGGCAGTTGCGGGCGTAGACAGCCGCGCCACGCTCCATCAGCTGGTCCAGGGTGAAGGTCTGTGCCATCAACTCCTTGACCGCCGCGGCCTCAGCCTGTTTGCCCGTCAGCCAGGTGGCATAATCTTCCTTGCTCACGACATTGACCACGATAGGCATGAAACCGTGGTCCTTGCCGCATAGTTCGGCGCACTGGCCGCGGTAGACTCCCACGGTGTTGACCTTGGCCCAGGCCTCGTTGATAAAACCGGGAATCGCATCGCGCTTGACCGCCAGGTCGGGCACCCACCAGGAGTGGATCACGTCGTTGCCGGTGATCAGGAAGCGCACCTTGGTGTCGACCGGGATGACCAGGGGCTCGTCCACTTCCAGCAGATAGAACTCGCCCTTTGGCTGGGAGTTGCGTATCTCGCTCTGGGGAGTGCGCAAGTTGCTGAAAAAAGTGACATTTTCGCCATTTTCTTCAATGTACTCATACTTCCATTTCCACTGGAAGCCGGTGATCAGCACATCCATTTCCGCATCGTCGTTATCATATATCTGCAGCAGCGTGGATGTGGCGGGCACCGCCATGCCTATCAGGATGAAGAAGGGAATGACCGTCCAGGCAATCTCCACCTTGGTGCTCTCGTGAAAATGTGCCGGCACTGCACCTTTCGACTTGCGATGATAGATGATGGAGTAGAACATCACCCCGAAAACGCCGATACCGATAACCGTACAGATGCCGAGAATTACCATGTGCAGGTCGTATATGCTCCTGCCCACCGCAGTGGCGCCAGGAGCCATATTGACCTGGGCCGCCTCGGGACCGTAAGCCATTACGACGGCGCTTGTCAGCATTAGCACAGGACCCAGGGCGAGCTTTAACAGCCGCTTCGCTTCTAAACACATTTCCCGTGTCTCCATGTTGTATAACATCATTTCCCCCTAGACTGACCTTTCTCTGGCTCTGCACATCACCGCCTCGCGGCGATGGCTTTGTCAGACGAACCGCGGGACACCGCCAGCTTGCAGGGGCGACCGGGACGTCAACATTGCTGGAACTTGTCAGCGGATACGCATTTTCCCGACGTGCGACAATTGGTCGCACCGGCAAAAACGCGGGGATTATAGCGAATCTCCATGGCAAAGCCTATACAGTTGCGAGCTTTGCCCGGGCGCACCTGCCGTCGGTGCACAGGGCACCCATCAAACCCCAGATATAGCGGGTCAGCAGGTTTGTGGGCACATCATAGGCTGATGCAAGCACAAATTCAGGGCATTTGCCGCCTTTTCCCGGCCCCGGATCCAGTCCCGGGAGGCCCGGGCGAAGAGGGAATACGCAACACCCGGTAGCAGTTTGGCGAGGATGTACTAGCCTGAACTATACCCTTCAGCGAGCCCAAAGCGGCATCGGGTGGCCCATGGTCGCAGCTTTAATCCGTGACAAGATCAGTGCCGCAGTAAAGGCGGAGGCCAGGACCGGCCAGCTGGGTCGACGCCTGCAACAGCAACTGCCCCAGCTTCGCAGCAAGCTGGTGCTGCCGGAGAAAGAGCCTGTCGCCGGACTGCTGCAGTTCATCACCGATTACATCGAAAGTGTACCCGGCTGCATCCTGCTGGTCACAGCGGTGAGCAAGCATATGGGTTTCTACGATTACGCCGCCCCTTTCCTGGAGATGGCGGAAGACTATTTCCTGCACCCGCCCCAGGACCTGCCCGTCGATGACGGGCTCGAGTGCCTGCTGGACGAGGCATTCCTGGCGCATCGCCTGTTGGAGGAAGTGAATGATCACCATATTCGGCACCTGCAGCGTCCACTCCTGCCGGTGGATATGACGGAGGCGAATGTTATCGTCCATCACCTTCTGGGTGATGACCTCGCCAACGAACTGGACCGCAAGGTGCACGACACCGCGACGCTTCTGCTCGAGCGGGAATATGTGTGGGCGCGGGTGCGTGCGCATCCGGAGGCAATCGCGCCGGTCGGCCTGCTGCTCAAACAGGACCTGCTGAGCTGGTCATCTCGAAGGATTCGGCTGCGCCTTGCGAGCGAGGCGGGCTGATTTATTTTTTGGCCGGGTCAATCAGCTTTACGGGTTCGGCGACGGTCTCCACACGGCGTGCAGCGGCCCTGCTGACCCGGGTGGGCAGCTCGCGGCCCGGGTCACCGGCTGCGTTGGCGGGCGGGCGGGCGGTCCCCTGGCCACCCTCCCCGGGAGGCTTGTCTGCCGGCCGCGCCTCGGTAAAACCGCAGGCGACACACTCCCTCCGGTCGGTGTCGAGGTCGACCACGATCCGGTCCATCAGGGCGCAGCGGGGGCAGACGGCTCCGGCGATGAAACGACGACGGCTGGTGCTTGTTGGCAAGATTTTTTTCTCCGTCAAACTGGGGTGGACTGGCCATGCTGTGACTGGCTGGGTATTGTAACAGGCCCGGCGATACAGGAACCCACCCTCGATGAAACACCACAGTTCAGCCAATATACGCAGGTTTGGCAGCCACGCTCCCGTGATCGGCGCGCGGGTATTGATCGACCCCAGCGCCGTGGTCATCGGGGATGTCGAGCTCGGCGATGACGCCTCGGTCTGGCCCCAGGTGGCGATTCGCGGAGACATGCACCGCATCAGGGTGGGAGCGCGCACCAGCGTGCAGGACGGCTGTGTGCTCCACATTACCCACGCGGGACCCTTCAACACCGATGGCTGGCCCCTCCAGATCGGCAGCGATGTCACTATCGGCCACAACGCCACGCTGCACGGCTGCAGCGTTGGCGATCGGGTGCTGGTCGGCATGGGCGCCACGATAATGGATGGGGCGGTAGTGGAGGACGATGTGGTTATCGCCGCCGGGGCCCTGGTAACGCCCGGGAAACGCCTGCGCAGCGGCTACCTGTACGCGGGCAGCCCCGCGAGGGAAGTGCGGACATTAAGCGAAAAGGAAATGGCCTATTTTTGTTACAGCGCCAGCAACTACGTCAAATTGAAGGACCGCCACATCAAGGAGCTGGAAGCCGGGTAGTTCGGGCGTCAAGCCGCCGCCATGGATTCGCGGATCTGCCTGATCACAGGCCCGGTCTCGGGCCGCACCCGTCGCCAGATATAAAAAGACTGGGCGGCCTGCTCAACCAGCATGCCCAGACCGTCAGCCACCGCCCACGCCGCGTGATGGGCCGCCCAGCGCATGAATACCGTGGGCTGCGCACCGTAGACCATATCGTAGCAACAGCTGCGTTCCGTCAGCACAGTCCCCGGTAAATCCGGCATTTCACCGCTCAGCCCGGCGCTGGTCGCATTGATGACCAGGTCGAACGAGCGATCCCCGACCAGGGCGTAGCCGCCGCCTTCAACCGGCCCGATATCCGCAAATTCCGCCGCCAGCTGGCGCGCCCTGGCGGGGGTTCGATTGACGATAAGCAGTTCTTTCGGCTTTTCCCGCAACAGTGGCTCAAGCACTCCCCGGGCCGCGCCGCCGGCCCCGAGAACCAGAACGCGCAGGCCCTGTACCGCCCAGCCCAGGTTGGCAATCATGTCGCGCACCAGGCCGATGCCATCGGTATTGTCGCCCTCGATGCCGCCGTCAGCACAGCGCGTCAGGGTGTTCACCGCACCGGCCCGCCGGGCGCGGTCAGTGAGCCTGTCGGCAAACTCGAAAGCTTCCTGCTTGAACGGCACGGTTACGTTGAGGCCGGCACCGGCCTCATCAAAAAATTTGCGCGCGGCGCGGACAAACCCATCCAGCTCCACCAGCACCGCCCGGTACTGCAACTGCTGGCCGCATTGCGCCGCAAACGCCGCATGTATCGCCGGCGACTTGCTCTGCTTGATGGGGTTGCCAAAAACCGCGTATCTATCGATACCACTCATTTACTGCTGCTTCCCGATAATTATGCATCGCCCAGCCAGTCCCGGTCCTTCAGGTAGTACCCGGTCAACTCGGCTTCCGGTGACCCCGGCGCCGGACGGTAGTCGTACTCCCAGCGCACCAGCGGTGGCAGCGACATCAGTATGGCCTCGGTGCGGCCTTCTGACTGCAGGCCAAACAGCGTGCCCCGGTCATACACCAGGTTGAATTCGACGTAGCGCCCCCGGCGATACAGCTGGAACTGTCGCTCGCTGTCGCTGAACGGCTGCTGCCGGCGCCGCTGGACGATAGGCCGGTACGCCCGGATGTAGGAATCGCCCACCGCGCGCATGAAGGCGAAGCTGGTGGCGAAGTCCCACTCGTTGAGGTCATCGAAAAAGAGGCCGCCGATGCCGCGCGGCTCGGCGCGGTGCCTGAGGTAAAAATACTCGTCACACCAGGCCTTGAAACGGGGATAGACCCCTTCGCCGAAGGGCGCGCAGGCATCCGCGGCGACCTGGTGCCAACTGATACAGTCCTCGCGATTCCCGTAGTAAGGCGTGAGGTCATAGCCGCCGCCAAACCACCAGACCGGCTCTTCGCCGGGCTTTTCCGCGACAAACATACGGACGTTGGCGTGGGAAGTCGGGACGTGCGGGTTGCGCGGATGGATCACCAGCGAAACCCCCATCGCCTGGAAGCTGCGCCCCGCCAGCTCTGGCCTGGAGGCGCTGGCGGAGGGCGGCAGGCTGGCGCCGCGGACGTGGGAAAAGTTCACCCCGCCGCGCTCGAACACCGCACCCTCGGTGAGTACCCGGCTGCGGCCACCACCACCCCCCGGGCGCTGCCACTCGTCGGTGATGAAGCCGGCGCCGCCATCTTCTTCAGCGAGCTCGGCACAAATATTGTCCTGCAGCTGCAGCAGGTAGGACCTGACCTTTTCAATCTCCATCGCCGTTTTTACCCCGTGGATTCATGGGCGAGGCATTATACGCACCCCCGCCAGGGAACAATACCCGAATGCGATCAGGGGCGAATGACCCGGCCACTCGCCAGGTCCCGGATCACGGTTGGCCGATCCGAACTCCCGACGGTCCCGGGAAGGATGTAATCCAGCTGCTCACCGAAATAGCGCTTTACCTGGAAGTGCTGGCGCGGCGGGCTGCGGCCGGCAGGATTGGCCGACGTCGAAACGAGGGGGCCACCCCAGGCGGCGCAGAGCGCCTTCACCGACGGATGGTCGCTGACGCGCAGCGCGACCTTGTCATGCTCACCGTGGATCCACAGGGGGACACGCCCCGCGTGCGGCACCAGCCAGGTATTGGGGCCGGGCCAGCTCGCCGCCAGGGTCCGGCGCTGCAGGGGGTCCAGGTCGGCAAGCAGGAAATCGAATTGCCTCTCGGCGGCGGCCACCAGGATCAACCCCTTGGCGGGCGCCCGGCCCTTGAGGGCCAGCAGGCGCCGCACGGCGAGTCGGTTCCAGGGGTCGCAGCTCAGCCCCCACACCGCCTCGGTGGGGCAGGCTATAACACCGCCGGCGGCCAGCGCTTGCAGCGCCAGGTGCAGGCGCAGTGGCGCCGGTGGCCTGGCCATATCAGCCCCCCAGGCTTTCCTGCAACGCGGCGTCCTTGGCCCGAATGGCCTCCGCGTTGGCGGCGCGCTCATCCCGCAGCTTCTGCGCCAGAGCAGGGTTGCCGACCGCGATGATCTGGGTGGCGAGGTAGGCCGCGTTCTTGGCGCCGGCCTTGCCTATGGCCACGGAGGCCACCGGGATGCCCGCGGGCATCTGTACGGTCGACAACAGCGCATCGAGGCCATCCAGCGAGCTTTCCATGGGCACCCCGATCACCGGCTTGACCGTGGTGGCTGCAACCGCGCCGGCCAGGTGTGCCGCCATGCCCGCCGCGGCGATAAACACGGCACAGCCGCGCTGGTCGGCGTCCTGGATGAAGGCCTTGGTGACTTCCGGCGTGCGGTGCGCGGAGGTAATACGCGCTTCAAACCGGATGCCGAAAGAGCGCAGGACATCAAAACAGGCCTGCATGATCGGCAGATCGGAATCCGATCCCATTACGATAGCCACAAACGGCTCGCTCATTGTCATTCTCCTGGCGTGGCTGCAGGTGCATTCAAATATGCCCTGCCAAAGAGCGCGAAAGTTAACCAACTGCGGAGATCTTAGCAAGCCCGGCCCGCCTTCAGGTGCGTATAAAGCCCCCGTTGGTCCGCGCCACCACCCCCCTGATTTCCAGAAATGCCAGGTCTGCCATTACCTGTGCAGCGGGAGCGGCACTCGAGCGCACCAGTTCATCAACCGTGACACTCTCGTACCCTACCAGGCCCAGCATACGCTGCTGGCTCCCGGACAATCCGGCCACCTCCGGCTGCGGAACGTCCCGGGCGGGCAGCAGCTCCCGCTGGAGCGCGAACATCGGCCCCAGCTCCT
Source organism: Gammaproteobacteria bacterium (assembly GCA_029859085.1). Taxonomy (GTDB): domain Bacteria; phylum Pseudomonadota; class Gammaproteobacteria; order Pseudomonadales; family Halieaceae; genus JARRPM01. The sequence continues at coordinate 7,257 of JAOUDU010000048.1, forward strand.
CCAGCACATCCCCGATGGTCTGCACCATTTTGGCGCCATCGCGGATCAGGTAGAGGCAACCCGCGCCCCCCCCATGGTAAATCGACCAGGGCAGGGCGCACACCTCCCGACCCTGCTCCACCGCCGTGCGGGCGGTGATCAGTGACCCGCTCGGCAGTGCTGCCTCCACCACCAGCACCCCCAGCGCGAGGCCGCTGATAATGCGATTGCGGCGGGGGAAATTGTACTGCCGGGGCGGTATTCCCGGTGGAAACTCACTGACCAGGCACCCCGCCCCCTCCAGCTCCGCGGCGAGGCCGCGATGGCGGCGGGGGTAGGCCTGCTCTATCCCGGTGGCCACCACGGCGATGCTGCGCCCCCCCGCCGCGAGCGCCCCGCGGTGTGCGGCGCCATCGATACCCAGCGCCAGGCCACTGGTAATATGCAGGCCGGCGCGCACGGCCTGGGCCGCCAGCTCGCCCGCTGCCCGCAGGCCCGCGGGGCTGGCCTTGCGACTTCCCACCACGGCCAGCTGCGGCTGTGACAGCGCCGCGATATCACCGCGCACATAGAGCAGCGGAGGTGGATCGTGGATTGCCTGCAGCAGGGGCGGGTAGCGGGAATCGGTAATCGGCACGACCTGGGCGCCCACCCGGGTCAGCATCGCGAGCTGGCCGTCTATATCGAAAGACCGCCTGTCTCCGCGCAGGGTTTGCGCCAGTTCCTGTGCGGTCCCGGGCGGCAGGCCCAGCTCCCGCCACCGGGATGTACCCGCTGCGGCAAGCTCCCGGGGGGAGCCGCAGGACAACAGCATCCGGGCCAGCAGGTTGTCATCGATCCCGGGCGCGCTGTGCAATAGCAGACACAAACGGGCTTCCTCTGCGCTCATACATCGTCCTTGACGCTAAAAAAAACGGGGCTCCAGGCCCCGTTAGTGTGCGTACTTACGCAGACGATTAGAACATCAGGGGTTCTTTACTTTATCCCCAACTACCAGCGGCTTGTCGGACTTCAGGATGATCGCATAGCTGGCTTTTTCAAATATCTCGAACACCATGGCAAGGCCCGCACGGACATCGGGCAGTCGCACATTTTCCTGGGCGACGGGGTCGAACACCAGCGCTCCTGCCTGGTATACCGCCAGCACCTGGCCCACTTCGAGGCCGTCACGCTCGCCCTTGTTCAGCACCACGACATCGGTGGTGCCGATCTGGGTGACGCCGCCGGGAACCGCGATCATGAAGCCGTCCTTGATCTCGACATCGGGCGGGCGCGGATGGAAGGTGGCGTCGATGACCCGCTCTCGCATCGGCAACAGCCGGTCGGTGATGCGCACCTCCTCGGTGATGCGGGTAATTTCCAGTTCGGTGACCGCGTCGGTGTTGCTGCTCAGAAGTTTGGCGTTGCCGATATCCTGGGCCTGGTAGCCGAGCAGCTCATTGGTGACAGGATCGTGATAGGCCTCGCCGGGCCGGTAGATGCCGTAGACGCGCTCGCCGTCGGGGAAGTTACCCCGGCCAAACACCCGGTCCCCCGGTGCGCTGAGCAAATGCTTCTGGGATCCGGACACGATGTAGGGCGCGGCGGCCAGGTCGCCCTCGGCGACAATCCTGGACCACTTGAGCCAGGGGCCGATCTGGTCCAGCGGGATAATTGGTATCGCCAGGTCCAGGTCGCTGACCCGCATATTCGGCTGCAGCTTGACGTCGCGGCCGCGACGCATGCGCAACCTGGGTTGTCCGTCTATCCACACCAGGTAGAGTTCATCGCCCGGGTAGATGAGGTGGGGATTATCGATCTGGGGGTTGGCATCCCAAAGTTGGGGCCAGAGCCACGGCTTTTGCAGGTACATCCCGGATATGCCCCAGAGCGTGTCCCCCTTCTTGACTATATAGGTTTCGGGTACGTTTTCGTTGAGTTCAACCGCCGCCTGCAGCCATGTGCTAAATAGCAATGACAGCAAAAGCAGGCAAACCGAGAGTGAGCGTGTTTTCATTTTTTCAGTCCCTGCGTAGCCTTGTTATAGTCCGCCGCGGCGAGTCTCACTGCGGCTCACAGAGCCCTGAGACCAACGCCGCGACAGCTTCCCCGTGAGCTGTGCCCTGTGCCCGCAGCATCGCTCCAGTGTCTCCCGCACTGGGCGCCCCGTCGCTACAGGTAGTATAATTGCTACAGTTTGCTGCCGCCATTTGCCGGTGGCAAGCTTAATGTTACTAATTCACGCAGCCGTTTCCGGCTCGATTCCGGCCAAAACAGAGCAGTTTTACCGATGGCAGTACTCGAAATACTTGAATTCCCGGACCCGCGCCTGCGCACCAGGGCAAAACCGGTAGCCGAGGTGACGAACGCTACCAGGCGCCTGGTAGCCGACATGCTTGAGACCATGTATGACGCCCCGGGTATCGGCCTGGCGGCCACCCAGGTCAACGTGCACGAGCGGATTCTGGTAATCGACGTCTCCGAGGAGCGCAATCAGCCACTGGTCTTTATCAATCCCGAGGTCACTGTACTTGACCCTGAACTGGGCGAGTACGACGAGGGCTGCCTGTCCGTCCCGGGTTTTTACGAAACCGTCTGCCGGCCGAGCCGGGTGCAGGTAAGCGCCCTCGACGGCGAGGGCCGGGCCTTCACCCGGGACCTGGACGGCCTGCTGGCGATCTGCCTGCAGCACGAAATGGATCACCTCGAGGGTAAGCTCTTCGTCGACTACCTGTCACCGTTGAAGCGTCAGCGCATTCGCAGAAAGCTGGAGAAACAGCAGCGACAGAACGCCTGATGTCCCGGGCTCCCAGGCAGGCCCCAAACGCTCCCCTGCGCATTATTTTCGCGGGCACTCCCGAGTTTGCAGCCATACATCTGCAGGCCCTGATTGATAGTAAGCATACACTTATTGCAGTCTACACCCAGCCGGACAGGCCCGCAGGCAGGGGCAAGAAGCTGCAGGCCAGCCCGGTCAAGCACCTCGCCGAGAGCAACCGCATAGAGGTGTTCCAGCCGGTCTCGCTGCGCGATCCCGGGGAGCAACAGATCCTGGCGGGGCTGGATGCGGACGTACTTGTGGTGGTGGCTTACGGCCTGATCCTGCCCCAGGCGGTGCTGGATGCCCCCCGGCTTGGCTGCCTCAATGTCCACGCCTCGCTGCTGCCCCGCTGGCGCGGCGCGGCGCCGATACAGCGGGCGATCGAGGCGGGGGACACCGCGACCGGAATTACCATAATGCAGATGGATGCGGGACTGGACACCGGCGGGATGCTGGCGACGGCGGGTTGTGGGATAGG
>JAOUDU010000616.1 GCA_029859085.1 Gammaproteobacteria bacterium
GGCCAGCGCCTCGCCATCGGCGTACTGGCCGCTGAACTCCACCGTATAGCGGTCATTATCCTGCGCGCCGGTCACCATCACACCGCTGAAATCCCCTCGCCCCGGCATATAGCCCAGCACCCGCCAGCGCCCCCCGAGCTTGGGCCTCGGCGCGGCCTGCCATTGCTCCCAGTCCGCCGTTTGCAACGGATATTTTTTTGCCAGGTCCGGCAAAACCTCGTTAAGGGCGTCTCCCAGCCAGTCCCGGTCGCGCCCCATCATCTGGTATTCCGTCGTGGGAAATTGCCCCAGGTGGAAGTGCACAAGGTTGCGCCACTCGTCCTCGGTGCGCCGCTGCAGGGCAACCCGCGCACCGGTATGGCAGCGCGCGCACATGGTCCTGAACTGCTCGGTATCGTGCTGCTCGATCGTATTGAGTTCCTGCTCGAGGATATAGCGATAGGGAGCGCTCTCCTGGGGCGCCAGTCCCTGGGTGTCGGCAAAGTACTTGACCAGCGTGCGCAGCACTGCGCTGCTGTCGCCGCCGGCGGGGTCGATGAGTTGCGCCTTGTGCACCAGCTGCATCCGCACCAGGGTCATCTGCCAGCCCTCGGGTGTCTTGCGCTGGTCGCTGATGCGAAACCACTTACCCTCACCGTTCTTCGAATGACAGCCGCTGCAGCTGGCCGCGATGATGTCCTGGGGGGAACTCGCTGCCGGGGTGTCCGCGGCAGCGAACGACTGCCCCGCGCCGAGCAACGCCAACAGGGCGAATGCCCTGGCTAGTCTGCCGATCTTCAGCACTTTATGGTCTCCTTGGGCCGTCGACGGCCTGCATCGGGATATCCGGGTATTCATATTCATTACACTGTGCCTTCAGCCGCGGCCGGCGGCCGGCTTGTGGTCGCCCGCGGCCAGCTCATCAATCATCTGCTCACGCATCAGGAACTTCTGCATCTTGCCTGTCACCGTCATCGGGAAGTCATCCACAAAACGGATATAGTGGGGAATCTTGAAGTGGGTGATTTTGTCGCGGCAGTAGGTCACCAGTTCATCCGCACTGAGCGCCGCCCCCTCCCGCAACCTGATCCAGGCGCAGACCTGCTCGCCGTAGCGCGCATCCGGTATGCCGAACACCTGCACTTCCTGGATGGCCGGATGGGTATAGAGAAACTCTTCCACCTCGCGGGGATAGATGTTCTCGCCACCGCGGATGATCATGTCCTTGATGCGCCCGGTCACCTGGGTATAACCCTGTTCATCCATGACGCCGATATCGCCGGAGTGCAGCCAGCCGTCGCTGTCTATGGTATCGGCGGTGCGCTCCGGGTCATCCCAGTAGCCCTGCATCACCGCGTAACCGCGGCAGCAGATCTCACCTTTTTCACCGACCGGTACCACCGCGCCCTCGGCGTCGACGATCTTGATCTCACAATGGGGAGCCGGCCGACCGACGGTACCGACCCGCTTTTCAATCGAGTCGTCGATGGTCGTGATGTGGTTGACCGGGCTGGTTTCCGTCTGGCCGTAGGCGATAAGTACCTCGCTCATGTGCATCTGCTTCAGCACTTTCTGCATCACCTCGACCGGACAGGGCGCCCCCGCCATGATGCCGGTGCGCAGGCTGCCCAGGTCGAAGTCCCGGAACTGCGGATGATCCAGTTCGGCGATAAACATCGTCGGCACACCGTGCAGCGCGGTGCAGCGCTCCTCCGCCACCGCGGCCAGGGTCGCGCCCGCCTCGAAGGCCTCGCCGGGGAAAATCGCGGCGCTGCCATGGGTGACACAGGCCAGGCTTGCCATCACCATGCCGAAGCAGTGATACAGGGGGACCGGGATGCACAGCCGGTCCCGCTCCGTGAAGTGCATGCCATCGCCAACAATCTTGCCGTTGTTGAGGATATTGCGATGAGTGAGTGTGGCGCCCTTGGGGTTGCCGGTGGTGCCGCTGGTGAACTGGATGTTGATCGCATCGGTGGCGGAGAGCTGGGTGGCAATCCGGGCCAGGCACTGCCTCTCCTCGTCGCCGGCCATGTCCAGTACCGCGGGAAAATTGAACATACCGGCGCTTTTCTCATCCCCCATGCGGATGACGAGGCGCAGGTGGGGCAACCTGGCGGCGTGCAGCCGGCCGGGTTCAGCCCGGGCCAATTCCGGCGCCAGTTCCCGCAACATGCCAAGGTAGTCGCTGCTCCTGAACTGCCCGGCGGTGATAATCGCCTTGCACTGCACCTTGTTCAGGGCGTATTCCAGTTCGTACAGCCGGTAAGCCGGGTTGATACACACCATGATCGCGCCGATTTTGGCAGTCGCGTACTGGGTCAGGCACCATTCGTAGCAGTTGGGCGCCCAGATGCCGACACGATCCCCGGGCGCGATATCCAGGGCCAGCAGGCCACAGGCCAGGCGATCGACCTCGCGCTGGTACTCGCTGTAAGTCCAGCGGATGCCCTGGTGGCGCACGACGAGGGCCTCCCGGTCCGGGAATTGCGCCGCGGTCCTGTCGAAGGCCTGGCCGATGGTTTCGTTCAACAGCGGTTCGCTGGTTGAGCCGGCTGCCTGACTGTGGGTCAGTTGTTTGGTCATTATTT
>JAOUDU010000049.1 GCA_029859085.1 Gammaproteobacteria bacterium
CACCGTGCTCATCGCCGGCGGTGTGAAAGGGGTATTCCCCGCCAGGTAAAGCCCGGTGCCCGTCCGTTTGCCGTTTTCCTGCCCCCGCTGCGGGAACAGACCGGGGCAGGTGTTTCTGTATTAATGCAACTTGTTGATATCAAAGTAATAAATGCAGACTTCCCGGGTCGGGCAGATCCCGCCGGGTTGGCCCGGCGGAGAGGCTTCGGCTTATAGGTGGAAAAACCGGGAGTCGAGGTTATACTAACCCGGTTTCTTCATCTAAATAAAAGGTAATAACAATGGAGCACAACCCAGATACGCACAGCTTGAAGTGTCCCAAGTGCCATCACGGCATGGAAGAAATTACTCACGGTGAAGTGACTATCGACCGTTGCACCAATTGCAAGGGCCTGTGGTTTGACCTGGATGAGGCCGAGCAGCTCAAGGGCGTCAAGGGCAGCGAGGCACTGGATATCGGCGATGCAACCGAGGGGTGGAAGTGGGACAGCCGCGCGGATATCGACTGCCCGCATTGCGGCAAGCGGATGGAAAAGGGTCACGATCCCAAGCAGAAGCATATCTGGTTCGAAGCCTGCCCGGACCACGGCATGTTCATGGACGCAGGGGAATTCAAGGATTTCAAGCAGGAGAGCGTCCTGGACTTCTTCCGCAGCCTGATCAAAGGGCGCCGCGATATCGTAGCCCCTTGAAGAAGGGCCGGCAGCGTAGCCCGCTGCCTGGGTAATTCGTTCGGCCCTTTTTACCCGCAACCGTCACCTGTAAGCCTGTCCGCACCCGGACAGGCTACCACTGTCTCAGCCCTGTACAGCCGCCTCGATATCAATCGCGGCCAGCAGCGGCTCCGCCGCACCAAAATCGAAGTTATCCACCATCTCCCGGGCTGCTGTCAGTTGCCGGGCCAGCTCGCTGTCCGGCTTAACTGAAGCCAGCATACGATCCAGGATATCCGTGGCAGAAGGATCGAAGGCCGCAACTGCACGGTTCAGATCGGCGAACAGTTCACCCAGGTTTTCACCGTTCAGCTTGGCCGGCGTGCTGGCGGGCGCCATGCTCTCGTTCAGTACCGCCAGCGAGCTCGCCAGGGTCGCGAAGATCCCCTCCATTGCGCTGATTGTCCCGGGCGAGGCCTTTTCCTTGTCCCTGGCCCGGGTCTCGATTTCCTCGGCGCAGGCCCCCAGCTCCCTGGCGCCCAGGTTGTTGGCGATACCGCGCAGCTTGTGGGCCATGCCCCGCACTTCTTCCAGCTCGTCGCGGTCCTGGTGGGCAAGCAGCAGGCGGGGTGCGTCGGCGTAACCGTTCAGCAGGTCCTGCAGCAGTTTGTAGAACAGTTTCTCGTTGCCGGCCAGTCGCGCCAGCCCCGCCTTGATATCCAGTCCCGGCAGGTTGTCGGGCAGCGGTTTGGTATGCACATCCGCTGCGCTTGCTGCCACCGCCTGCACCGCCTCGAGATTCGCCAGGTAGTCCCCGGCGGGAATCGCGTCCAGCAGTGCCTGGTAGAGCAGCCTGGGCTCAACCGGCTTGGCGATATGGCCGTTCATGCCCGCCTCGCGGGTGCGGTTCTTGTCCTCTGCCATCACGTTGGCGGTCATCGCCAGGATGGGCAGTGCATCGAAGCGTTTATCCTCGCGAATCCTGGCGGTGGCGGCATAGCCGTCCATTACCGGCATCTGTACATCCATCAGGACGCAGTCGAACTGGTTGTGCATGACCTTTTCCACCGCCTCGACGCCATTGCAAGCGGTATCCAGTACCAGCGGCACTTTCTGTAGCAGCTCGCAGGCGATCTGCAGGTTGATCTCGGAATCATCGACCACCAGCACCCGGGCGCCCTTGATCGGCGCCAGGTCGCTGATGTCAAAGCCCTGGCGCTTCGCATTCGCCCGGCGCGGAGGTTGCTTGCCGAAGGCGAGCATGATGGTGTCGAGCAGGGAGGAGGGTTTGATGGGTTTCGCCAGGAAGGCGTCCACCATCGACTCGTGTTCGCTGCTGGGCATTCGCCAGGACGACAGCAGCACGATTTTGGGCACCGGCTTGCGGTCGCGCATCGCCAGCGCCACATCCAGGCCGGTCATCCCCGGCATCATCCAGTCCAGCAGCACCAGGTCGAACTGCTTGCCCTTGTCTACCAAGGCAAGGGCCTCCTCACCACTGGTGGCCAGCGTCGCCTGGTAGCCGAACGAGTTGAGGTATTCCCGCAGGATATCCCGGGATGCCTCGTTATCGTCCACCACCAGCACATTGAGGTCTGCCGGCGCCAGCAGCTCCAAGTCCTCTTTCCCCGCCTGTTCGCCGATATCGAATTCGAGGCTGAAATGGAAGCTGCTGCCCTCGCCGGGTGTGCTGTCCACCTCGATCTGCCCGCCCATACCCTGGGTCAGCTGCTGGGAAATCGCCAGCCCCAGGCCAGTGCCGCCGTACTGCCGGGTGATGGTGCTGTCGGCCTGGGAGAAGGACTTGAACAGTCGCTGTTTCTGCTCCTCGTTCATGCCGATACCGCTGTCGCGCACATCGAAATGCACGGTCACCCGCTCGCCGGCACGCGCCATCTCGCGTATCTCGACCACCACGGCACCCTTCTCGGTGAACTTGATCGCATTGCCGGCCAGGTTGATCAGGACCTGGCCGAGGCGCGTCGGGTCGCCGATCAGCGCGTCGGGCAGGCCCGGGTCCCGCTGGAACACCAGCTCGAGCTTCTTCGCCTGGCAGCGTACCTGGCAGATAGTCGCCAGGTTATCCAGCACCGAGTTGAGCGAGAACGGGATGGATTCAAACTCCAGCTTGCCGGATTCCAGCTTGGAGAAATCCAGGATGTCATCGATGATGCTGCGCAGTGCGTTGGCGGCGCCGTCGACCTTGGTCAGGTAGTCCTGCTGCTTGGAGGTGAGTTCGGTCTCCAGGCACAGGTCGGTGAGACCGATAATGGCGTTCATCGGCGTGCGGATCTCGTGGCTCATGTTGGCCAGGAAAGTGCCCTTGGACTGGTTGGCGACTTCGGCCTCCCGACGCGCCTCCTCGGCGGCCTGGAACAGCTGGCCGTTGCGGATCGCGGTGCCCATCTGGGTGACGTAGCGCTCGATCGACGCGATGTCCCGTGCGTGCAGCTCAAACGGTTCCTCGGTCGCGACGAAGAAAATGGTGCCGATGGCCCGGTTCTCAATCACCAGCGGGCACAGCAGGAAGGACTTCATCGGGCTGTGCTGGTAGATGAACTTGTCGGTGGCGCCGGCCTGGGCCAGTCCCTCCTGCGTAACCGTGCCCCGGTAGATCGTTTGCTTGAGGACCACGGACGCGGCGGTGAAGCTGTCCCTGGCGTCCAGGGGCACGCCCTCGCCCATCAGCAGATCCTGCACCTGGGGAGCAAAGGGTACGCCCTCATGCAGCGCCAGCCGCAGGCGCTGGTCCTGCGGGCTCACCAGGAATACACCCATCTGGTCGAAGGCGAACATTTTCTGCAAGCCCGCATAGATGGTGAGTTTGACCTCCTCCAGGTCGAGGGTCGAGTTGACGATACTCGCGATCTGGTTCAGGTCGGTGATCTCCTGGAACGCCTCCTTCAACTCCTGCGTGCGTTCCTCGACCTTGCTCTCCAGGGACTTTTCCGATTCCTGCAGCGCGGCGATGGCCTTGCGCATCCCGGTAGCGGATGCCTTCAGCTTGCCCCCTGACTGCCACAGGGACAGCATCACCACGCAGCACAGCGTCGTGGTCGCGAATGACTCGACGTAGGCAATGATATGATCGGGGACATGGGACGTGTATACCGTGCCCAACAACTGGCCTACGCTGCCGGCTACAATGAGCAGGATCGAGCCGATAATCAACCAGCGAAACATGGATTGCGAAACGAAGGGGAGAACCATCAGCACAGGCAGTGTCGCGGTGACGATCAACACGCCGTAGAGCCGCTCGCCGACGATAATCATGCAGAATGCGATCATGTACCAGATGGTGGCCACCAGCGCCACCGCGCGATCGAGATGGTCCCTGCGGGCGGCGCGATGGGCAAAGATTGCTATCGGCATGAGTACACCGATCATCAGAATGCCCAGGCCGTTGGCGATCGGGCTGTGGAAAACAATGCCGAGCGCGGACGAGATTATTCCAATGACCAGGAACACCAGCGTGGTAACAAAGGTAATACGGGCAAATTGCTGGGCTTCCTGGCTGTTATCGCCGGGACTATTGGACATGCTCCGAAGTCCTCATTCTATTATTGGGAAAATAACCGGACGGCCGATTACAGGTCAGAATAGCTTCATAATCTGATTATTCAAAGCGCCAGCGGCCTTCTGTTGTTGTGAATGTTGGTAAGGCGCGGCAGTATGAGCCACAATTGGCGTCAATCATCCAAATAGGTTACCGTGCCCGCATGAATGCGCTATCAAATGAAAAAACCCGGATACTCATCGTCGACGATGAGCCTGCCAACATTAAAATCCTGTCGAATCTGCTCGCCGGGGACTACGCACTGAGCGTGGCCACCAGTGGCAAGCAGGCGCTCGAGGTCGCCAGGGTCCAGAGTCCAGATCTCGTCCTGCTTGATATGATCATGCCCGGCATGGACGGCATCGAGGTGTGCCAGGCCCTCAAGGAAAACGAACAGACCCGGGACATCCCGGTGATTTTCGTTACCAGTATGGGTGATTCGGCCAACGAGGAGCGCGGTCTCGAGGCGGGGGCTGTCGATTACATCAGCAAGCCCGTGAGCCCGCCGATCGTTAAAGCACGGGTGCGGATTCATATCCAGAATTACCTGTCGAAGAAATTTCTCGAGAACCTGCTGTCTTCCAATACCGCTACCCTGGAAGATGCAAAGGAAGAGGCCAAGTCCCTGCTGGTATTCGTCTAGTAATCGGGTACCGGGGCTGGCTGCTACCGGGCATTAGTGCCGCGCCAGGCTATCAGTCGCCATCAGACATCAGCTTGTCTATATACTGCACGAAACTCGCGCGATAACCCTCCTTGGTCCTTGCCCAGAACTGCTTGATCCTGGGCACTGATATGGCCGCACGGGTGCGACGCTCCCAGGCCTCGAAATACTCCGGGTCGAGGTTGTCCTTCTGGTACTGCAGGAAAACCAGTTCATTGAGTTCGAACAGCGCCGAGAGGTAGCCCTGGTATTTCAGGTCCTCCAGCGGCGTGAGGGCCTCATTCATCCCTGCCTTCAGGCGAATATCCGCCAGGTCGCCGGTGTAGGACTCGGAGCGAAACCTGATTGCCAGTTCCATCACCGAGTGGATGCTGGCATCGCGGGTCTCGGCCGCTCCCTGCTTGGTCTGGTAGGCCAGGTAAACCAGCGAGATAAATACGCCGATCGAGCCCAGGAAATCGCCCATTGCACCCAGTGCATCCCAGTTGATGGAGTCCATATAGCGTCGCCTCAGGTTCGGGTGGCCATGCGTGATGCACAAGCCAGCAATGTCCAGAATGATACTGGCTTCTCCCAGAGGCCAGGGCAGGTTGCGGCCTTGCTGCGGGCGGCAGGCCGGGTTCGAAACTAGCATAGAAACACCGGCCCGGAAACCTTGGGGCCATAATCCGTTGCACCCCACGGCAAGGACAGCTGCCGCGGGAACCTGCCTGCTATAACCAGTTCTTGCGCTTGAAATACACCAGCAGTACAGAGGGGATGGAAAGAAAAAATACCCAGAGGGCGGGATAGGCCCAGCGCCAGTGGAGCTCGGGCATATACTCGAAGTTCATTCCGTAGATACCGGTCAGGAAGGTCAGCGGAATGAAAATGGAAGCGAACACGGTCAATACTTTCATCACTTCGTTCATCCTGTTGCTGACACTGGAGATGTAGATGTCCAGCAGGCCGGAGATGATATCCCGGTGCAATTCGATTGACTCGATGATACGAATCGCATGGTCTGAGACATCCCGCAGGTAGATGTGGGTTTTCTCGTCAATCAGCCTGGACTCGCTGCGCAGCATTTCGTTGATCAGCTCGCGGATGGGTGAGACATAGCGCCGGACCCCGACGATCTCCCGCTTGAGCCGCTGGATGCTGTTGAGGGTGGCCTTGCTGGGTTCACCTTCCAGCAGCTGATCCTCCAGTACGGTGATGGACTCATCCAGCGAGTCGATCAGGACGAAGTTCATGTCTATGATGCCGTCGAGAATCGAGTAGGTAAGGAAGTCGGCACCCAGGCTCCTGAAGCGCCCCTTGCTGGTCCTGATACGCTGAATGACTGGCGCGAAAAGATCGTCCTTTTTTTCCTTGAAGGCGAACACGACGTTATCCAGCACCAGCAGGCTGATCTGTTCGTAGTCGACGGTGAATTGCTCACCGACTGCAATCATGCCCTTGAGCACGATGTACAGGTAGTCGTCATACTCCTCGAACTTGGGGCGCTGGTGGGTATTCAGTATGTCTTCCAGCACCAGTTGGTGGATACCGAACATCTCGCCGATTTTTTCAACCACAGCCACGTTGGCAAGGCCTTCGACGATAACCCAGGTGACCGTGTCAGCGCTGCGGAGCGACTGCAGCTCGTCGATCGAGGTGACCGTGGTCTCCCTGACAGTATCCTTGTTGTAATCGATAACCGAGATGCTGGTGCTTTCGACCAGTACATCGCCCACATGCACCAGGGAGCCGGGCGCCAGGCCGGTTTTTCGGGACGCGTGCCTGCGGGATTTCTTCACCAGGTTCACGATTTCTCCTTGTGGCCGCCAAACCCGGCGCGCATGGCGGATAGCACCTTGTTCGCGAAATCATCCTCGCCGCGCGACGAGAACCGCTGGAACAGGGCCGCACTCAGCACCGGCACCGGCACTGACTCGTCGATCGCCGCATCTATTGTCCAGCGGCCCTCGCCCGAGTCGGAGACCCGACCGGCATAGCCTTCAAGGCCCGGCTGTTCCACCAGGGCCTCGGCCGTCAGGTCCAGCAGCCAGGAGGTGATTACGCTGCCGCGGCGCCACAGTTCCGCGATCTCGCCCAGGTCGAAGTTGTACTGGTAGTGCTCTGGGTGGCGCAGGGGAGTGGTCTCGGCATCGTGTTGCTGGTCGCTGGTTCCCACGTCGGCGTGGTGCAGGATGTTGAAGCCCTCGGCAAAGGCCGCCATGAGCCCGTACTCGATGCCATTGTGAACCATCTTCACGAAATGGCCGGCGCCGGCCGGGCCGCAATGGAGGTAACCGTGGTCGGCCGTGCTGTTTTTCCGGTCGCGGCCCGGGGTGGGGGGCGCGGCTGACTTCGGTGGGGCCAGAACCTCAAAAATCGGCTGCAGGCGCTGCACCTGCGCGGTCTCGCCGCCGATCATCTGGCAGTATCCGCGCTCCAGTCCCCAGACGCCGCCACTGGTGCCGACGTCGATATAATGCAGTTCGCGTTCCGCGAGTTCACCCGCCCGCCGGATATCGTCGATGTAATGGGAGTTGCCGCCGTCGATAATGGTGTCGCCTGACGCCAGGTGCGGAACCAGCGCCTCGATCGTGCTGTCCACCACACCCGCCGGCACCATCAGCCACACGGCCCGGGGTTGTTGCAGCTTCGCACAGAGCTCTTGCAGTGAGCCGGCTCCGGTAGCGCCTTCCCCCTCCAGTGCCGCGACGGCTTCGGCTGCCCGATCGTAAACCACACATTCATGGCCGCCCAGCATTAGCCGTTTCGCCATATTGGCACCCATGCGGCCGAGGCCTACCAACCCGATTTGCATAGACTGACTCCCGTTCAGTTGCACTTGAGTGAGGGTAGCCTGCGACCCGGGCAGGCTCAAGTCAAAGCTTTAGGGCGATCGCAAATGGTTTACACTATAGGCCGGAAACATCCAGTCATTAATCAGCAGGAACCATTCACATGGCCAGGAAACCCAAGTATATACCGCCCAAAGTCTGGGTCTGGGACAAGGACAATGGCGGTGCTTTCAGCAATATCAACCGGCCTGTCGCGGGTGCCACCAAAGAGTTGGTGCTGCCGGTGGGCAAGCACCCCCTGCAGCTGTACTCGCTGGCGACACCCAACGGGGTGAAAGTCACGGTGATGCTGGAAGAGCTGCTGGAGCTGGGCAGGAAAGACGCGGAGTACGACGCGTGGATTATCAATATCGGCGAGGGCGACCAGTTCGGCAGCGATTTCGTCGCCATCAACCCCAATTCAAAAATACCTGCACTGCTCGATCACAGCACAACCCCGCCCACCCGGGTCTTCGAGTCAGGGGCCATCCTTATCTACCTCGCGGAAAAATACGATGCGTTTTACCCGAAAGACCTGTCGGCCCGCGCGGAATGCCTGTCCTGGCTGATGTGGCAAATGGGCAGCACGCCCTTCCTCGGCGGGGGCTTCGGCCATTTTTACGCCTATGCCCCGGAAAAGTTCGAATACCCGATCAACCGCTACGCGATGGAGGTCAAGCGTCAGCTCGATGTGCTCAACCGCAACCTGGCCGGGCGGCGGTACCTGTGTGGCGACGAGTATACTATCGCCGACATGGCGACCTGCCCCTGGTATGGGGCCCTGGTGACCCACAAGCTCTATGATGCGGGCGAATTCCTGGATGTGGATTCCTATACCCACGTGGTGCGCTGGGCCCAGGACATCGGCGAGCGGCCCGCCTACCAGCGTGGCCGGCGGGTCAACAGGGCCTGGGGACCAGAGGAACTGCAGGTGCGCGAGCGCCATGACGCCAGTGACTTCGACCCGGGCAAGAAATAACGCGGCTGTTGTGTGGGTCTATCAACCCGGCGTACCGGCCCCCATTTTCATCTGGCCGATGTAATCCTGCTTGCCCAGTGGTACGCCCAGCATACGCAGGATGCTGTAAGTCGTCGTGGCGTGGAAGTAGAAGTTGGGCAGGGAGAATGACAGCAGGAAATTCTTGTTGGTGAACGGAAGCTCCCTTTTGCCGAGTTTGAAAACCATGGAGCCCCCGGCGAGGGTTTCCACCTGGGTGGCATCAAGTGATGCCAGGCTTTCGCGGGCGTTGGCGACCACCGCCTGGAGCCCTGCATAGTCCATGTCGAGTGCGAACGATGGCGGGCTGAAGCTGCCCTGTTGCATGCCCTGGATTGCCCCCCAGGAGTGATGCGCCACGGAGACGATCTGGAAGTGGAGTGGCATCATGTCTTCATGGAGTCGTGTCATTACGAATTGCTGCAGGTCCAGCCCCTTTTCGGCGGCGTGGCCTGCACCCTTGTTGAGAACACCGCTGACGCCCTCCAGTACCTGCAAGTAGCTGCTCACGCTGGCGTCGTAAAATGCAATGGGCATATCTTTCTCCTCTGTCTGGCGGAATGCCTGCTGTCGACATTCCCGGTCACCCGGCGTTGGATGCCGCAATGTTCAGCGCTTGCAATATAGCATTCCAAATCGCGGTTCGCCGGGTATTTCCTTGTCGTTGTCAGAAAAGATAGCTGAGTCCCAGCTCTGCTACATCGATACCATCATTCGTACTGGAAATATTCGCGTTCGAGTAATGATAAAGCTTTGCCCTCACGCCGAATTGCCCATAAATCACACCTACCGCGATACTGCTTTCAAACTGTCCGTGTGAACCCATGTCTGTAGTCCCGGTATGCCGGGGGTCGTTATCCTCCGATTCAAAATAGTCATCTGAAAGCAGGGCTACCCCAAACCCGATTTGGAAATACGGATAGAAGTCGTGCCGGTTTTGCCAGCGCAGGATGAGGTTGGGTGCCCAACTGGCCAGATAGACATTATTGACGTCGTGGAATCCCGATACACTAAAGGCATGGTTCAGGTCGAGGTACCACTGGCCTTTTTCCCAGAGCTCCTGTCTCAGGGGCAGGTTGGCTTCCAGGCTGGCATAATCGTGTTTGGATGCAACCCTCACGGTATTCCCGCCGGAAATCGTAATAACCTGCCCGTGTGCGTACAAGCTGGCTAGTCCGTTGCTAATAAGCAGAACCAAAATACGGGGGAACACTTCTGTCTCTGTAGTCTGTTGGTTATCGTCGCCGAGTATACCCAAAAAAAATGTAATCACCGTAATGAGATGCTGCCAGTGGCCCGCAGCTGGCCTTGCTACTCGGGGATATACCGGTGAAGCGGGAGATTTTCGCAGCAGTTGGCGATGCCGCTGGCGGGCTGGCAGCAATCATTTCGATTCTTTAGCTTGCGAGACCGGCAGCTCATCGACCACGGCGATCGATTTTGGCGCCTTGTGTTTGCTGATGCGCTGCTTGACGAGTTCGATCAGTGCCTCTTCGGTGGCGCTGGTGCCGGGGCGCAGGATGATCTCCGCGTGCACTGCCTCGCCCCAATCCGGATGGGGGATTCCCACCACCGCCGACATTTGCACCGCCGGGTGGGATCCCGGTGCGGCCTCCACCTCCACCGCATACACGTTAAAGCCTCCGCTGATAATCATGTGACCAGCTCCCCGGTCTGCCCCAGCGGCAGCAGTGGGCCCTCTTCGTCGTTTACGCTGAGTTCTATGCCCGGGGAGACCCGTCCAGCCGAAGACAGGCGCTTGAGCGCGGCAGCAGTT
>JAOUDU010000617.1 GCA_029859085.1 Gammaproteobacteria bacterium
TTACCGGGGGCCGCAGGGCCAGGCGCACTCAGTCCATCAGGTAGCGATCCATTTCCTGGTGCATATTCAGGATCATTTTTTCGTAGTAGTCGGCGAGCCAGACCTGCTTGCAACCGTTGGTGTGCAAGCCTTTCTGTATACGCGGAATATTGGAAAAATCCTGCCGCGGAATCTGCAGGAACTGCTCGGGGTCGCTGGCGTCCGTCATTTTCTGGACAACGGCGCGGGGTACGGGCTGCTTTGCCGGATAGGTTTTTGTCGAATAGATTTCGAAAATACAGGAGTCGGGGTCCGACCCGTTTGGCCGCACGCGATACATCATCGCATTGCCCGCCTGGGGCAGCACCATCAGGTTGGGGAAAATGAATACCTCGCCACCCCACTGGTCCAGTACCTCGCGCTCGAGTTTAGGCATCGGGCGCTGCTGCTGCGCCGCGGTGCCATACAATGCCTTGACGTACTCTCCGCCGAGGGTGGAGCCCTCGGGAATCGGCTTGCCTTTAAGTGAGCGCACCAGCTCGACATCTTCCTTGAGTATCATCGCGTCCATCCCCTCGACCAGCAGATTCAGGCGCGCCGCCATCATTTCGACGGGGTCCCCAGCCGCCGTGGTATGACCGGCCATGGGTGTTTTCTGACCGCCCAGGAAACGTCCGTGGCCGTTGGGGAAGGTTTCATACAGGTGGTCAGCGTGACTGAAATTCACTTCGCGGGTGACATCATCCCCATAGATGAATTCAGCCGATGTCGTCTCCAGTTGCGGGTGGGTAGCGGGCACGTGATAGCCTTCAAGGAAGGCTTCCACCGCTACTTTCCAGTTGGCGGGCGCAGTCACGGATTTCCACCAGATGGGATGCATATCGCCGATGGCCAGGTCCTCGATGAGCTGCCGAACCGGTGCGATAAATTCATCGAAGGGTTTGGGATTCCTGTCGAAGTTGATGAAGATAAACCCGGCGAATATTTCCAGCCTGATCTCGCGCAACGCGACATCGCTGTCCGCCAGCTTCCCGCCGCGAAACTGCTGGCGCTCCAGCACATACTGCACCGCGCCATCGACGCCCCAGCGCCAGCCGTGAAACGGGCAGATTATCCTGCAGTTCTCGAAGCTGCCGGCATTTTCCGCCAGCGCAGTGCCCCGGTGCGGGCAGGCGTTGTAGAAGGCCTTCACAGTGTCGCGATCGACCCGGACCACAATGACCGACTGGTGCCCGATGTCGTACACCGTGTAATCGCCCGGCTCGGGCACCTCATCCAGGCGCGCGGCCATCTGCCACACGCGGCTCCAGAGGTTCTTATGTTCAAGCCTGGTAAATTCCGGGTCGGTATACCGACCGCTCCTGATACCGTGATCAAGTGTGCGCCACTGCTCGGGCCAATTTTCCATAAAAAAACTCCCTGAATAATCCGTGCTGTTGCTGTCTGCCAACGCCGTCAGCCTGACGGCAACTCTATCGACGCTTTCGCGGTGGCCAGAACCCCCTCCTCCTGGTTCTTCATAGTGCATTTGACCTGCACGATATTACGGCCCTCCCCGTCAGTGGTTTTCGCCGTCACCTCCGCATCCATGATTGTGATATCGCCAGTGAATGCCGGACCGCGGTACTGGGCGTTGCAATGTGTCACCTGGCCCCACTGGCCGGCCCATCCCGCCAGGTAATCAAGTATCCAGGCACCCATCGATGCGCCGTAGCCATAGCCCCTGGGCATGCCGATATGGCGTGCATAGCGTGTGAACAGGTGCCCGCGCGAAGGCCCGTAATAGGCGCCATCAGTGAGTTCGGGGTTGATGCGTTCCATCACCGGGTCCTGTTCGTGGCCGCTCATTTCCTCCACCCAGCCCAGGTCATCCATGCCGCCGTCCTGGCGGCGCCGCATGCCGGCCCAGTAGGTCATCGGGTAGGCGCGCCACTCCGTGGCAAAGCTGGCCACGCTGTGCGGGCCGAAAACACGGGTGGGCAACTTCTGCCCCACCGCGACTGAACCCGACAGCCGCTTGCCGTGCCCGAGATCATGGAGTGTCCTGATGTAAGCGAACTTCCTGTCTTCCAGCAGTGCCAACTCCTCGTCCGACCACTGGGGTTCCTCAGTGGCGGTCATCAGCGCTCCCATTTCACGCGCCAGGTCAGGGCGGTAGCGTATCCCGGTTGAGCGCTGGGTGGCGATCCTGTCACCGTGCTGGTTGTAATAGTGGTTGTCCCCGCGCTGGAAGCAGGTGGGGCCGGCGAAACTGGTTTCCTTGACCACATAATCGTAGGGAATACGTTCGTTGTGAATCATGTCACCGGGTTTGATCAGCGGGCCGTAGAACCACCATTCATCGCCGCCGAAAATAAGGTGGGAATCGGGGATCTTGCCGACACAGGCCGGCGCCGCCCCATGGCCGTCGTCGGCGGTGATGGCGAAAGACTGGGGCGCGACCATGGCGCCGAACCGGCTCTCGGCGGCGTAGACGTGGTCGTAGTGCAACCGGTTGGGGTAGTGCATGGCCTGGACCCAGCGCCGGATATCATTCCCCCCGACCGGTTCGAACGACACGGAATCGTCCAGTCGCTTGCC